>JBEGPL010000164.1:0-3141 GCA_041181445.1 Pseudomonadota bacterium | reverse complement strand
CTGGTTTGGGGTGCGGATGACCTTCAACTGTTCGGCGGTTTCGAGCAACAGCAGGTCGGCGTCGCTCAGGTCAGCGACGGCATTGCAAAGCCGCTTGGCGCCGCGGATCGCATGCGGATTTTTGCCCGCAATCGCGCGCGCCAGCGCCAGTGCGTCGACCAGCGGATCGGTGCTGACCCGCGTCGCAAAGCCATGCGCCACCGCTTCGGTTCCGGAAAATTCGCGATTGGTATAGGTCAGCTCGCGCAGCACATCGTCGCGCACCAATGACCGCCACAACGGGAACCCGGCCATGTCGGGGACCAGCCCCCATTTCAATTCCATGATCGCGCAGCGGGTGTCGGGGTGGACGATGCGGATGTCGGCGCCCGACAAAATCTGAAAGCCGCCGCCCATCGCCACGCCGTGCGCCGCCGCGATCACCGGCACCGGCAATGTGCGCCAGCCCCACGCGACATATTGCGGCACATTGGCCCCGTCGCGCCGGTCGGCGTTCAGGTCGACCCCCGAACCACCACCCGCCATGCTGCCCATGTCGAGCCCGGCGCAAAAGCCTCGGCCCTCGCCCGACAGCACCACCGCGCGCAGCCCGGGCGCAACCTTTAGCGTCTCGATCGCGGCGACCAGTGCGTCGAACATCGCGTTGTCGAGCGCGTTCATCTTGTCGGCGCGGGTCATCCGCACATCGGCAATCCCGCCGTCCAGCATGGTGATTGAAACACGGTCGCCCATTGGCTCACTTTTCCTAACCAGCGCGCAGGGTGGGTGTGAACCGCTCCTTGCGTAATTGAGACAAGGTCTTGCCATACCAGCGCCGCGCCGCACGCGACAATGCGGTTTCGTCACTATACCCGAGTTTTTCGGCAATCGCCGCCAGCGACAGGCTATCATCGTCGAGCAACATCAGCATCCGGCGCTTGAGCGCCTCGGCCTGGAGGGTGCGGAACGAGGTTTGCTCGGCCGCCAATTGGCGTTCAAGCGTGCGGCTCGACAGCGCCAGCGCGCCCGCGACCCGTTCGACTGACGCCCCGGCGGTCGGATTTTCGTCGAGCAAACTGCGCACGCGCGCTGTTGTGGGAAACTTTTTGGCGGCACTGACTTTTTCCAGCGTCGTGACCAGCATGTCATGCGCACGCACATCGGCCATGATCGATGGCGATGACAGGAGATGGGTCGGGATGGTCACCATGCATACAGATTGCTGCCAGTCGGCCGAATGGGGGAACAACAGATCGGGCTGCGGCGGCGGCGGCCCGTCGAATGAAAAACGGACGTGCGGCAGAACATCGGGATAGGATGATTGCAGGATCGTTTCGACGTTTTTCAACGAAATGACCGAAAAATTATGCCAGTCATCGTCGGGTACCGGCAACTTGCGTTCAAAGATGAGCCGTGTTTGCGCACCCTCATGCTCGACGCGCCAATGGGCAAAGGGCCAGCGTTGATTGCCATAGCGTTCCAGGATATCAAGGCTGCCTTGCAGTTTCGACGCAAACCGCACCGCCGTTTCCAAGTGGCTGTGAACGTCCAGGCTCCACAGAGCGGGAAACTGAATGCACCAATAAGTGCCAAACGCCCTGCGAAGATTTTGTGCCACCCGCCACAATATGGGCAGCGTCAGCTCAAATTCGGGGGACGCCACATCGGCATAGGTCAGGCCGGTTTCAGCCAACACCGTCTCACTCACGTCGGGCATCGTCCGCAGTTCATATGTGATGCGGCGAAACCGCTGCAGGGGTAGGCTGGACATTGGGCAAACTCGTCACGGGTGAAACGAACGCTTGTGCCATTAGTCGAAGGGGCCTGAACTGAGAATGGCGGAAATTGTCAAATATTGTAACCGATCGACGTGCAGCAATTGATCAATTGAGTCGGAGGGTCGGGGCCGCCAGTTCGCGGCGCAGTTGCACCAGCGTCTTGCCATACCAGCGGCGGACCGCGCGCGACAGCGCGGTTTCGTCGCTATAGCCCAGATTTTCCACGACGGTCGCGAGCGGCACATCGGCGTCTTGCAGCAGCAGCTGCATCCGCCGTTTGATGACGTCTTCCTGTAACCGTCGATAGCTGATCTGCTCCGCCGCCAGATTGCGCTCCAGCGACCGCACAGAGACCCCGAGTCGCCCGGCCACCCAGGCGATTGGCATTTTCACAACTTCGCGGTCGGCCAATATGCTGACGACGCGCGCGGTATAAGGCGCGACAACCTTTGCCCTGCCAATGTCGAGCGACGCAAGCAGCGTTGCATGAACATGCGAATCGGCCAGCAAGGAGGGCAGCCCGGCAAAGCGACGCGGAATCACCGACAGACTTTCGCTGGCGTTCCACATGATCGGACAGCCGAACAACTGTTCCATCCGGGCCGGGTCTTCGGGTGGGTTGCCTTCCAGTTCAAACCGCATGTGCGGAATGATGTCGGGAAAGGATGAGTTCAATATGGTCATGAAATTCAGACAGCTGACGACAACGGACATGTGCCAGTTTTCGGTGCTGACCGGCTCGGCCTGCGCAAGTCTGGTGACAATGTGCGTGCCATGCGGCGCCGACCGCCAGCGCAGAAAGCTCCACCGCCGGTGGCCATAGAGTTGGACGACGTCGATTGCCATGTCAAACCGCGGCGCAAAGCGCATCGCGCATTCCATCTGGCTTTGCACATCCAGGCTCCACAGCACCGGAAATTGCAGATACCAGCCGCGCCCCAGCAGGGCGCGGACATTGTCGCAGACCGTCCACAATATGTCGGCCGTCAACGCGAATTCCGGTGAATTGACCTTGTCAATCGTCAGTCCGCTATTTGCCAGGACGCTTTGCATCAACTCCGGCGCGCCCTGAAACTGGCGCAAGACTCCCCGCAAATGCTGCAATGGCAGACTGTACATCATGGACCCCTGCCCGGCGCGACTCGCCCCAGTTCCATATTTAACAATATCATAACCCTAATTGGCGGGAACTGTCATGCAATTGGCGGGATGAGACCTTCCGGCATTTGTCGTTTTCGTCCAATGAGGGGTCGTCGGCCTTGCACCTAGCGAACCCTGCTCGTCGCTTGGCCGACAACCGAGTTCCTCGGGTCGCACGACGGGGATGGCATGTTATCGGCGCAGTGCGGCTTCCAGCAATGGAAACTGGTCGTTGCCGAAGTAC
>JBEGPL010000163.1:0-7839 GCA_041181445.1 Pseudomonadota bacterium | reverse complement strand
GACGGCAGGTCGGTGCGCGTGTGACAGCTGTAGCACCCCTCTGACTTGGCCGCGACGTCGGCCTGACTCTGGTCGCGCGGCGCGGGCGGGGTGAAACGATAGTCCACCTTTTGCGGCTTTTCCTTTTCGGACCCGAACGCGGCGGGACCCGACAGACCAAGAGCCAGGATCAAAAGGGCGATAAGGGCGGTCAGTTTGCGCATCAGTAACTCAGGATCACATTGGCGAGCAGGGAATAATAAACGTCGGTGCGGCTGCGGCTTTCGAACAGATCCTTGAACCCCGACCCCGGTGCAAAGGCCGCGCCCGACAGCCGGACGACGATGTTCTGCGTCGCCTTGGGCCGCCAGATCGCCGCCAGCGACGCATCCCAGCCCAGATCATGCGGGATCGACCCTTCGTTGCGCAAGGCTTGCAGCGACGCGGTGTCGGCGAACCACAGATGGTTGATATTGGTCGACAGCCGCGTTTGCGGGGTCAGATCAAAATCGGCGCCCGCGCCCAGAAAAACCGTGCCGGGATTGTTGAAATTCGACTGGCCCTGTTCCTTCGACGAACGCAGGCTGTTCAAAATCCCATTGCGGCCGTTGACGCTGATCGCGCGGCCGCCGCCTGCGAACGGGATCGTCTGGCGAATCCAGTAACTTGTGTCGGCACCGCCAAAAATGGGGTTTTCGAAAATCGCGTCGAACCCGCCTTCGGTCTTGTCATAAGGGTCGCCATCGCCGCTGGCATAAAGGCCGGACAAGCGGAAACGCATCCAGTCGACATCATAGCTGAGCTCGCTCGCCGCCATCCACGCGCGGATTTGCGCGGGTCGGCTGGTAAAGAAACTGTTCCGGTCTTCGCCAAGCGCTGCATAGGCGCTGACGGTCGCATTGACCCGTCCGACCCGCCCGTCGGCACTATAGCCAAGGTAAACGACGTCATAGGCGCGCGGGCGCAGGTCGCCGAGCAGCGCGGGGCGCACCGGAAAGCCGTTGCTGTCAATCTCCACATCGCCCTTTTCGCGGTTCATATTATACACCACGGTCGCCTGGCTGGTCAGCCCGACGAACGGGAAATCCTGTCGGTACAGATTGCCCAGAAAAATCCAGTCGCTGCGCGGGTTTTGCAGAATGGCGTTTAGCCCGCTGTTCGTGTCTTTTTCCAGCCGCCAGAATGCCGCCAGATTATATTGGAACCGGTTGTTGTCGCGGTTGCCGAACAGGCGGATGCCCAGTTGGCTGTCGTTGAACAGGAAGCCGCGAAAATCGCTCTGGAACGGCTGGATGCCGACGCGAATTGAATGGAAATCATAACGTTCGGACGAATTGTGCAGGTGATAATCGACGAACAATTCCTGCACGCCCAGAAACTGGTCGATCCGGTGGCTTTTGCGCGACGGTTCGACAAACAGTACGCGGCGTTCGGGCACGTCGACATAGTTGACATTATACGCCAGCGTCAGCCGATATTCGATGTCGGGCGGTTTGAATGCGGTCGACCCCTTGATCAGCGCGACGCCGCCGATGAAGGTTTGCGACAGCACCAGGCTGGGGGTGCGGCCGAACACGTCATTGCGCCCCGGATTCTCGGTTGTCTGGACGCCGACGGGAATGGGAAAGGTGCGTTGTTCGACGACCGTGTCCGAAATGGCGTTGGCGACAAAGAACCAGTCGTCTTCGTTGATCGGCAACCACGGCACTTTGGCGCGGTCGATCGGCCGGTCGCCCTTCAGCGTGTTTTGATGATAGGGGTCGAACCAGCGTTCGTTGACCCCCAGCGTTTCGATCAGCCGCCAGCGGTCGGGCACCGGCATCTGATCCTCCAGAAACGGAAACGCCTCGGGCGGCGGCGGGCGCAGCGCGCCGATATTGTCCTGCGTCACGCGGCCGGGCAGGTCGGGCTGATAGCCCGGGCGGCGGCGACCGTCGATAATCTGGGTGATCAGGTCATCGTTGGTCAATATCTCCCAATTTTCAGGCGGCGGCGGCGGAATCAGGTCGTCGCCGGCGGGATCCGAAGCCGGACCGGCGGCGATTGGCGCGGCGGGGGCGGGCGGTTCGGCGATGGCGGCAAGCCAAGGCGGGCGGAGGCCGGGCGTGCCGGGACCGGCCAGCGAATCTTCTGCCGCTTCGTCCGGTGTCATCGACGCAGAGGCTTCGGATGCGGGTGGTGCCCCGGGCGCAGCCTCCACCGGCTGCGCCAGCGCGGCGAGCAGGGGGAGGAGAGAGGCACCGCCCATCATCGCTTACAGCCCCTGACACACATTTTGCGTCGCGGTGTCGAGGAAGGGCGCGAACGGACAGCCAACATAACGCAGCCGCACCGTCCGCCCGTCGGTCAGCGTCACGACGACATTGTCGGCGCGGCTGGCCACCGGTGCATTGCCGACAACCCCGCTGCGCGCGCCGCCATTATGCGCGCCCAGAAAGCTGATCATATCGTCCTGATCGATGCCGTCGCCCGACACGCCGATCGCACCGATCAGCCGCGTCCCGCGATAGATGGGGACCGCGCCGGGGAAAATCTGGATACCGTTCTGGAGCCGGTTCTGGCCCGCGCTGACGTCGGGCAATGTGGTGCAGCGCGCGGGCGTGTCGCTGACCAGCGCGCCCGACAGAAAGCCGACATGCTGGCCGACATTGCCGATGATCAGCGCCGATTGCAGCCCGGTCGAAAAGGGATTGAACTGGGCAATCGGGCGCGACAGCGGACCTTGCGGCCGCCCGACCTCGCCATCGGGGAAATAGGGCCGCGCCAGATTGCCCACCGACCGGTTTGCGTAACCGACGGTGCCGGTCAGCGCGGCGGGATCGTTCAGGAAGCTGCGCGTCGCGGTCACGAACCCGCGCACATCGGCGCTGGCGTTGGCCGACAGGTCTGCGCCGGCCTGCGGGTGCGAAAAGAAATTGGCGGTGCGCGCCTTTTGCAAGCTGACGTCGATGCCGAACACCGGTGCGTCGGGGGATCGCACAATGCCCAGCACCGCGCCGCTGGTGTCGACCAGGCTGATCGTCACCTGCGCCTGGCTGTCGAGCGGGCGGCGGATCTGCGCGCGCGCGCGGCTCATGATTGTAAAGGCTTCTTCAAGGATGGCGCGCGATTCGGCGGCGGTCAGCGGCGCTGCATTGCTCGCGGCGTCGGTGCCCGCGCGGATCGGATAGCGGTTCGCCCCCGCCCCATCGGACAGCACGAACGCATCGGTGCGGAAAAATTCACTCGCGCCCGCGGCGCGCACGCCGCTGGCTTCGCTCCCGTAAGCGGTCCCGGCGATGATCGTCGCGCCATTATAGCCGCCGACCGCGACCAGCGCCCCCGCGCTGCCGCCAAGCGCCGCATAGCTCGCCCCTGCGGCGCTGATCAGTCCCGCCGCCGCAGCGTCGCTGTAACGCAGCGAGGTGCCGTCGGCGGTGATCCGATCGGCCAGAATCGCGCTCGGCGCGTCGAACCCGCGCGTTGCGGCGAGCGCGATAAATTCCTCGGCGTCATTGTCGATGTCGAGTGTGTTGAGGTCGAGGCCATAAACGCCGTCGCCCATCACCCCGACGCCGCCGACCAGCACACCGTTCTTGTACAACGGGAAACCGCCGGGGTCGGCGGCCAGCCCCAGCGGTGATCGTTTCGGCCCGATCATCGGGCTGCCGACGCCAAAGCGTGCCGACAGGTCGGAACAAGGCAGCTGGCTGAACTGCACGCCGAACAAGGGTCCGCTTTCCAGCCCTACCGTCGTCGGCGCGGGCGGGAAATGCTGCTGGACGATCTGGCTGGCGGTGCGCGTGGAAAAGGCGTTGCCGCCCGACGACAGGTACGCGCCGGTGACGGCCTTGGCGATGGCGCCGCCCTCGGCCGGAAAGGTCACATTTTGCGCGTCGATGCTGGCGCCGTTCGGCGCGGGCGCAGTCGTCGCGGTGACGCGCGCGCCGGTCATGCGATAGACCGCAAGGACATTGCCGACGCGGTCGGTGACGGCGATGACCGACGGCTGGCTACGTGCCTGCGCCTCGGCAATGGCCTGTGCCAGCACGCGCTGCACATCGGCAACGCTCAGCGCCTCGGCAGCGGGAATGGCAAAGCTCAGCCCCGCCCCCGGTGTGGGGGTCGGCGTGGGCGTCGGGGTCGGCGTCGGCGTGCTGCCCCCGCCCCCGCCGCACGATGCGAGCAGCAGCGATGCGATCACGGCGATGCTGGTCAGCGAGCGCTTTGCGTTGGCCATCGGCTTACTGCAGCGTCCGGATGGCGCGCGCCGCGCGGCCCAGTGCGGCCTGAAAATCGGCGGGGCGGAATGCGTTGGGTTCCTTGACCGCATCATAGGCGCGGTCGATGTCGGCACGGATGCCCGCCGCACCGCCGACGGTGACCTGCCCCGACGACACCAGCGCGTTGAGCAACGTGTCGACCCCCATCACCGCCTGCACCGACCCTTCATAATCGGTGTAACGCGGGCTGATCGCCGTCCCGGCAATCGCGTCGATCAGGGTGAAGGCGCTGGTGCCGCCAAAGCGGGTGTCGGCAAAGGCCGCTTCCAGCGCCGACACGCTTTGCGCCAACTGGCCCGCCGCCGCCACCGCGCCCGCGCGGTCGCCCGCCATCGCGCGGTGGAAGGCATCGACGCGCTTGTCATATTGCGCCGCGAGCGCGGGCGACGCGACCTTGGCCGCCGCCGACAACAGGATCATGTTTTCGTCATTATAGGGCGGGAATCCCTCGGGAATGTCGCGTCCCGGATTGTCGAGCCCGGTTTTCACCGGCTTGGCCTGATCGAAAATGCGGCGGTGACAACTGTGGCAGTCGAAGAAATAAAATTCGGGAAAAATGCCCTGTGTCCCGCGCTTCGATTGATAGAGCGTCAGCGAGCGGTTCAGCGCTGTCGTCTGGCCCACCGCCCACATCTGGACATGGTCGGTGGTGCGCCCCGGCATGCCCCAGCGCCGGTCGCCATAGTCGGCATCTTCGGCATGATGCTGTTGCATCGTCGAAAACAGGTCGAGCTCGAACGCGATACGCGGGTGGCCCGCCGCCATAATCTGGTGGGTGACGAACTGGCCGTCAGTGGCCGACCCGAAATGGCAATTGACGCACAGCGCGGCGCGCACGCGCGGGTCTTCGAGTTTGACCAGCCCGTTGGCGAGGTTGATCTGGTGCTTTTCGGGCGGCGGTTGGGTGCCGGTATAATGATTGGCGATCCAGCCGCCCGCAGCGCCGTGGCACGATTCGCACCCGACGCCGTCGTCCTTTTGATAGCGGAAGCTGCCTCCGCCCGCGGCCGCCTCGCTCGAATGACAGCCCAGACACATTTTCGCCGACGCCGGGTCACCGATACCCAGATTTTTCGCGATAAAATCGCTCCGGCTGTTCGACAGGACGGCAAAGGCGCGGCTGTGTGCGCCGCCGGGGGTCGACGGTTCCTGCCATTTCATCAGCTCGTCCTGACGCACCGGCGTGCCGTCGCCCTCCATCCGGCCGTGACAGGTCGACCCGGCGCATGATGCGACGCCCAGAAACGGCCCCTTCGATTCGGCCTGCGAGCGGGCGGGCGGGCTGGCGAGCGAAAACAGCAGCAGTGCCGCCGAAACCAGTGCCGCCAGCGCCAGCGGACGCGGGGCAATGCGTCGCCAAAACTGCCAGCCAGACCAATTTTCCGACTGCACCGCTTTCCCGACCATCGTTCGCATCCCCTTTGCGCCGCCCGTCCGACCGGACCCTTAAGCCGACGTTCCGGCCTCAGACCACGCCATAGGCCAGCATGGCATCGGCGACTTTCTTGAACCCGGCGATGTTCGCGCCCTTTACATAGTCGCAATAACCGCCGCCCTGCTGGCCATATTCGACGCAGCGGCTGTGGATGCCGCCCATGATGTCGATCAGCAGTTTTTGCAGCTCTTCTTCTTTCCAGCTGATCCGCGCGCTGTTCTGGCTCATTTCCAGCCCCGACACCGCAACGCCGCCGGCATTGGCCGCCTTGCCCGGCGCAAACAGGATTTTGGCATGTTTGAACGCGTGCACGCCCGCCAGATCGGTCGGCATGTTCGCGCCTTCGGACACGGCGATACAGCCATTGGCGAGCAGCGTCTTGGCATCGGCGCCCAACAGCTCATTCTGCGTCGCGCACGGCAGCGCGACGTCGCACGGCACGCCCCACGGCGTCTTGCCCGCAACGAACGTCGATCCCTTGAACTGGTCGACATATTCGGAAATCCGGCCGCGCCGCACATTTTTCAGCGCTTTCACCCAGTCGATCTTTTCCTGCGTCATGCCGTCGGGGTCGTGGATGAAGCCGTCCGAATCGGACAGGGTGACGACCTTGCCGCCCAGCATCGTCACCTTTTCGGCGGCGTGCGTCGCGACATTGCCCGACCCCGAAATGACCGCCGTCTTGCCTTTCAAACTGTCGCCCTTGGTCGTCAGCATATTTTGCAGGAAATAAGTCGCGCCATATCCGGTGGCTTCGGTGCGGATCAGCGAACCGCCATATTCCAGCCCCTTGCCGGTCAGTACGCCGGTAAATTCGTTGGTCAGCCGCTTATACTGGCCGAACATATATCCAATTTCGCGGCCGCCGACGCCAATGTCACCCGCCGGCACGTCGATGTCGGCGCCGATATGGCGGTACAGTTCGTTCATGAACGACTGGCAGAACCGCATGACTTCGCGCGGCGATTTACCGCGCGGGTTGAAATTCGACCCGCCCTTGCCGCCGCCCATCGGCAGCCCGGTCAGCGCATTTTTGAACGTCTGTTCAAACGCCAGGAATTTCAGCGTCCCCTCGGTCACCGATGGGTGGAACCGGATGCCACCCTTGTACGGGCCGATGCTGTTGTTGTTCTGGACCCGCCAGCCGCGCTGGACGCGGACGTTGCCGGCGTCATCTTCCCAGCACACACGGAACGAGATGACGCGGTCGGGTTCGGCGATGCGGCGCAAAATCTGTTCGCGGTGATAGGCTTCTTTGTCTTCGATGAAGTCAAAGATATCCTCGGCGACTTCCTGCACCGCCTGCACAAATTCGGGCTGGCCCGGATTGCGCTTGGTCACACCTGCCATGAATGTCGGCAAATCGACGTGATCTGAAACTGCCATGCACACCTCCCTGTCATTGGACGACAGCCGGCGCGACCCGCTGATTTATGTTCTGGTTAAACCCGGCCTTGTGCGCGCAAAGCTACACCATTAGGCGTCAAAGGCAAGGCTGGGGTTTAACAGGTCCTGACCCTGAAGATGGCAGCATTTGCCGCCGTCATTAAGGACATAGAGCGATGGATGAGCAAGCGGGCAAGGGCAGATTTCCGGTGTCGGGCGGCGCATTGACGCTGGGCGCTGCGGCGCTGCTGCTGGCGGGAGCGGTGGGGTATCGCGTGCTGGGAACGGGCGAATCGGCGGCCCCGGTGACGGCGGCATCTGCCCCGGCGGCGGGCGACGCTCTTGCTGCGCTGGAGGCGCGGGTACAGGCCGAACCGGCGAACCCGGATGCGTGGCAGCAACTGGGCGCGGCGCGGTTCGACGCCGGCGATTTCGGCGCAGCGGTGGCCGCCTTTGACAAGGCGGTGGCGCTCGCCCCCGATGTCGCGGGCCTGTGGTCGGCACTGGGCGAGGCGCGGGTGATGGCGTCAAAGGACGAACCGCTGCCCGCCGCCGCGCGCGCCGCCTTTGCCCGCGCGATCAAAAACGACCCGAAAGATCCGCGGGCGCGCTATTTTCTGGCGGTTCAGCGTGACCTGACCGGTGACCACAAGGGTGCAATCGACGACTGGTTCGCGCTGTTGGCCGACACGCCGCCGGGCGCGCCGTGGGAGCCCGACCTGCGCCGCACCATCACCGAAGTCGGCAAGATCAATGGCATCGACGTCACCGCGCGGC
>JBEGPL010000162.1:0-2652 GCA_041181445.1 Pseudomonadota bacterium | reverse complement strand
TGTCTATAATCTCATAGATGGTTTTCGGCGTGCGGTGATGGTGTTCATGCGGCAAGGCAATGCGCGCCTGCCAGCCAGTGATCCAGTTGACGTGATGCGGCTCAATCGTGACGCAATCGGTTAGCGCTTCCACACCGATGCTATCGACAATGACCGCCAGTTCGGAATTGCTCACGCCCGCCAGCTTGGCAAGGCCGGTCAGCAACATATCCCCGCTGATCCCCGATGGTGTGCGCAAAACGATCAGCTTACCCATTGTCGTACTCGCCCTTGTTCAACATGTTTAGGATGCGGATTGCGCCGCACGCGCCGCCAAAACCGTTATCGATATTGGTGACAAGAACGCCCTGACCGCAGCTGGCCAGCATCGCGTTGAGCGCGGTTCCGCCGCCCGCCGCGACACCATAACCCACAGAAGTTGGCACGGCGATCAGCGGCTTTCCTGTTAGGCCCCCCATGACAGACGCCAATGCGGCGTCCATGCCGGCTACCACAATAATCACATCATGCGCGCGGATTTCGTCAATGCGGTCGAGCAGGCGATGAATGCCCGCTACGCCAACATCGACGATAAGGCTCGCCTTGTACCCGGCAAATTCAAGCGTGCGCTGCGCTTCACGCGCAACCTTCAAATCCGATGTGCCAGCTGCGACAATCGCCACACGGCCCGATCGATTTGGAAGCCGGCCGTGCAATGTTGCTGTGGCGGACTGCGCGTCATGATCCAGCTTTCCGGCCAGGACCGGGTCGAGCAGCACCAGTCGCTCCCCGCTCAGTCGCGTAAACAGCACAGGGTGATCGGGGCGGCCAAGCAACTCGGCAAGGATCGCGTTTAGCGACGCGACATCCTTGCCCTCGCAATAAACCGCCTCCGGCATGCCCAGCCGCTCGGTGCGATCATAATCATAGGTGACGGTCATCTGGCGCCCACAAAGGCGCGACCGGGCTGGTAAGCAGCCTCGTCAAGTAGCGCTTCTTTGAGCGCCGGTTCGTGCATGATGGCAAGTGCCAGCACGTCACCAAGCAACGCTGCCGCTATGCGGTGGCGATCCGCGTCGCCCACTTCGACGATCATGCGTTCGGCGCGAATGCGGCAGCGGACGACGGCGATGCCGGTGCGTTCGCGTATCAGCGCTTCACAAACATATATGGCGCGCAGCCGCTCTGGGGTTACGCGCGTTCCCGTATACAGGCGACTGGCGAGACAAGGTGACGCAGCCAGATCGGCAAAGGGCAGAGCAAGTTCACCGGCTAGCGCGCGAATGTCCGCTTTGCCAATTTCTGCCTCAATCCACGGATGGCGCACACCCTGTTCCGATGCGGCGATCAGGCCGGGGCGATATTCGCCAAGATCATCAAGATTGGCCCCGCTGACAATAGTGCCATGCGTGCCGAGACTATCTCCGATCATTTGCAGGCTGGCATAAAGGTTGGATTTGCAGAAATAGCAGCGGTTGACGGGGTTGCTCAAATAGCGCTCGTCCTCAAACTCGCCCGAGCGGACGGTATGGAGCGCCCAGCCTTCGCGTACAGCCCAGTCTTGCACGCGCGCGGTGCCTTCGTCGGGAACGGCGGGACTGATGGCATGGGCAATGCCGGTTTGAGACGGCGCGCGGCGATGGGAGATCATGGCCAGCAGCATTGAATCGATACCACCGCTGCACGCGATGACGAGTGGTCCAATCGCATCCAATATCGCTTCGATGCGTTGACGGGGGTCAGACATAACTGCGTGGCCTTGTGTAAAGATCATGGGCACGAAGATAGGCCAAAACAGGCGCTGCAATCCAGTCCTGCACATCGGTGCCATCGGCCAGGGCGTCGCGTAACAGTGTCGACGATACGGCCACCGGACCCATGGGTACGCGAAACATTTCTTGGGGCAAGGGTGTCAGATCAGCGCCGTCCCGCGATATGATTGCAAATCGGGCCAGACTGCGGATTTCGTCCATGCCTTTCCATCGATCCAACCGGTCTGCGCAATCACTGCCCAGCAAGAAGATCAATTCTGTGCCGCGCTCCATTTCGGTGGCGATCTGTCGAACCGTATCCACGGTGTAAGATGGGCCTTTGCGCTCAATTTCATACGTGCACACGGCAAAGCGCGGATCATCTCCGACGGCAAGCCGGAGCATCTCGGCGCGGTGGTTCCCTGGAACGAGCCCCGCGTCCCCTTTTAGCGGCGGGTGGCCAGATGGAATGAATAGCAGTCTGTCGAGCGAAAGTGCATCCAGCGCCGCATGGGCAGCGGCAACATGGCCATGATGCACCGGATTGAAAGTGCCGCCGAACAGACCAATACATGCCATCGCTCAGCCCGCCTGCAACCAGGTCAGCCCGAGGCCTATGGCTGCCACCCCAACTGCGCCGCGAAACCCCTGCAATATGCGAGGCAAGTGCTGGCCAAGCAATAACTGTAATTGTCCGAAAACGACGCCAAATCCCATCATCCCGGCCATTACGCCAATGGAAAAGACCAGCACATAGGTGAGGCCCAGTTCGGGGCGATAGAGAGTCATGGGAACCAATGCGAGCGCTGCGGCGCTACCCGCTGTACCATGCACCATCCCGACCGCTACGGGTGCGCGCAGCCGCAAGTTGGTCATGTGCCTATGGGGCGCGGCGAGGCTATGGCCGCGCAATACCGCCCAG
>JBEGPL010000161.1:0-8601 GCA_041181445.1 Pseudomonadota bacterium | reverse complement strand
GACGTGCATGATGATCTGCTCGTCAAACATCCGGTCAGCATCACCGAAGTACGCATGTCGCCCGACCTGCGCCACGCGACGGTGTTCATCAAACCGCTGCTGGGCAAGGAACAGCCCGCAGTGCTCAAAGCGCTGCGCACCCACACGGCATTCCTGCAAAAGAGCGTCGCTGAAAAAGTGCGGATGAAATATGCGGCGAAGCTGAAATTCCTTGCCGACGACAGTTTCGACGAGGCCAGCCACATCGAGGCGCTGTTGCGCGATCCAAAGGTTGCGCGCGATTTGGAGCCGGATGCGGGATAGGCTCTATCCTCCCCATTCTTTGAATGGGGAGGGGGACCGTCGCGCAGCGATGGTGGAGGGGTATTCTGAACCGTCGCTATACCCCTCCACCATCCTGCGCCCTTCGCTTCGCTCAGGACAGGGATGGTCCCGCTGGCCGACGGCCGCCTGCGGCTTCCCCAAGCGGAGCTTGGGGAGGAAAGTTCAAACCGGCGTCATCCGCGTTTTGATCGTGATCGCCACTTTCTTGCCCACCACCAGTGAATAGGCCGTCATCCCGAAATCGCGGCGGTTGATTGTCGTCGTCGCGGTTAAACCGATGGGGTCGCGGCCGGTTGCCTTCGCCGGGGGCGATGAGAATGTGACCGCCAGCGTCACCGGGCGGGTCACGCCGCGCGCGGTCAGCTGGCCCGCGACCTTGCCTGTGGCCGCGCCGGTCATGGTCAGCGCCGTGCCCTTGAAACTGACCATGGGATGATTGGCGACGTCAAAGAAATCTTTGCCTTTCAGCCGGTTGGTCGTGACACTGTCGCCCGCCGTCAGCCGCGTCGCGTCGATACTGACGTTCAGCGCGATGCGGTCCATTGCCGATGGCGACAGAGTGACACCGCCGGTCATCGCGGGGAAATTGGCGGTCTTGCTGCCCAGCCCCATGAAACCGACCTTTGCCGCGACCGCGCTGGCGGCGGGATCGACGCGATAGGCATAGCTGGCGGGCGCCGGCGCGGCGGCGACCAGTAACAGGAAAAGCGGTGCGACCCGGCTGCGCATATCTTTTTGTTCCTTGCCCCTGCGCGCCGCCATATTCACCTTTACGGGGGCGAAGGGAAGCCTGTATCGACGCGGTCATGGCCAAACTTTATTTCTATTATGCCAGCATGAATGCGGGCAAATCGACGACGCTGCTCCAGGCCGATTTCAACTATCGCGAACGCGGGATGGACACGATGTTGTGGACCGCCGCGCTCGACAATCGCATCGCCGAGGGCGCGGTGACATCGCGCATCGGGCTGGCGCATGATGCGCATAAATTCGCGCCCGACACCGACATGTGGGCTGCGGTGACCGCGCAGCATGCCCGCCGCCCGCTGGCGTGCGTGCTGGTCGACGAGGCGCAATTTCTGACGGCTCCGCAAGTGTTTCAGCTCGCACGGCTGGCGGACGAGGCGGGGCTGCCGGTGCTCTGTTATGGCCTGCGCACCGATTTTGCCGCCGACCTGTTCCCCGGCTCTGCCGCGCTGCTCGGCATTGCCGACGCGCTGGTCGAGCTCAAGGCCGTGTGCGAATGCGGGCGCAAGGCGACGATGAACCTGCGCGTCGATGCAGCGGGTCGCGCGGTCGTGGCGGGCGTGCAGACCGAGATCGGCGGCAACGACCGCTATGTCGCGATGTGCCGCAAACATTTCATGCAGCGGCGGCGCGAAGCAGCGGAGGCGGCCGATGCGTGACGCGCTTTATGTGCCGCTGACCGACGGTGTGATCGTGCTGGAACGGCTCGGCGAAGGCCACCGCGCCGCGCTGCGCGACGCCTGTGCGCAGGATCTGGAGATTTGGCCGATCTATGGCACCAGTTTCGACCCCGATCATTTTGACGCCACATTTGACAGTTTGATCGGGCATGAAAGCCGCATGCCCTATGCGGTTATCCACGACGGCGACGTTGTTGGCATGACCGCGTGGCTGCGCCCCGACTGGTCGGCGCAGACGGTGGAAATCGGCAACAGTTACATTGTCCCCGCGCTGCGCAGCAGCGGCTTTAACCGGCGGCTCAAGACATTGATGTTCGACCATGGTTTCGCGGTCGGCATCCGCCGCGTCGAGTTCCGCATCGACGAACGCAACAAACGCAGCCAGGCGGCGGTGGCGAAACTTGGCGGCACGAAAGAAGGCACGCTGCGCGCCGAACGCATCACCTGGACCGGCCACTGCCGCGACACTGCGCTCTGGTCGATGCTGGCCGATGAATGGGCGCGCTTGCGGGAGCGGGCCGATGGGTGAAGGCGCCGACGTCATCCTGCGTGCGGCGACGTGGATTGTCCCGTTGACCATCGCCATCGTCTTTCACGAAGTCGCGCACGGGCTGACCGCGCGCCATTTCGGCGACATGACGGCGGCGAAGGCGGGGCGGCTGACGCTCAATCCGCTGCGTCATGTCGACCCGGTCGGCACGGTCATCCTGCCGCTGATTTTGGCGGTCAGCGGCGCGCCGGTGTTCGGCTGGGCAAAGGGCGTGCCGGTGCGCGCCGACCGGCTGCGCAACCCGCGCTGGCACATGGTGCTGGTGGCGCTGGCGGGTCCGGCGTCGAACGTCATCCTGGCCGCGCTCGCGGCGCTGGCAATTGGCCTGTTGGTCAGGATGGGCGCGGGCCCGGACACGCCGTTGGCGCTTTTTCTGGCCAAAAATCTCGATAATTTTCTGTTGATCAACCTGTTTCTGGCCGTGTTCAACATGCTGCCCATTCCGCCATTCGATGGATCACGGGTGCTGGGCGGATTGTTGCCGCCGGCGCTTGCCCAGCCTTATCGGCAACTCGACCGTTTCGGCCTTTTCATCGTGCTGGGCCTGCTCGTGCTTTTGCCCGCAATCGCGCCGGGTCGTAATCTGGTCGGCGATATTGTCGTGCCGCCGACTGACATGCTGCTGCGGGTCGCTTATGATTTTGCCGCCATGATCGGCGGTATCCGATGAGCGCGCCCGCTTCATCGGCGGTTCAGCAATAGAAAGGCAGAATGACGGCATGAAAAACCTGACAATCTTGATCGGCGCGCTGGCGGTGATCGCGTTCCCGGCGACGGCGAAAGAGCGCGCCGCGCATGTCTGGCCGCAAAATGGCGTCGAAACCGAAATCGCCTTTGCCAATCATGACTCGATCCGCAATTTCGAAGCCGATGGTGATGACGGCGTGTGGCTGGAGGATCGCCAGCGTCGCTGGTATTATGCGGCGCTGCTGGGCCCGTGCACCAATTTGAATTTCGCGCACGCCATTGGCTATGACACGCGCGGATCGTCAACCTTTGACCGGTTCAGCACAATCTATGTCGGCGGCCAGCGGTGCCAGGTCACCTCGCTTGTGACCGCCGACAAGCCCAAGCCATGGCGCGAACGCAAGAAGGCCGAAAAAGCCGCGCGCGAAGCGGCCAAAGCGGCAGCGGCAACGCCCGCAAATTGACAACCTATCCGCGCCCGTCCACGGCGCGGCGATGAACGGTTGGATCATCCTCGACAAACCGCTGGACCTCGGCTCGACGCAGGCGGTGGCGGCGGTGAAACGCAATTTGCGCAGTGCGGGTCATGGCAAGGTCAAGGTCGGCCATGGCGGCACGCTCGACCCGCTGGCGACCGGCGTGCTGCCGATTGCGCTGGGCGAGGCGACCAAGCTCGCCGGGCGGATGCTCGACGCGTCGAAAGTCTATGACTTCACCATCAGCTTTGGCACCCAGACCGACGGCGGCGATGCCGAGGGCGCGGTGGTCGCGACCAGCGACGTGCGACCGACGCTGGCCGACGTTCGGGCGGTGCTGCCGCGCTTCACCGGCCCGATCGATCAGGTGCCACCCGCGTATAGCGCGATCAAGGTCGACGGCGTGCGCGCCTATGACCGCGCAAGGGCGGGCGAGGATGTGGCGATGGCGGCGCGCGCGGTGACCGTCCATGATCTCTCACTTCGTCATGCTGAATTTATTTCAGCATCCATGGCCCAACCCGTGCAGCAAATCATGGCGCCGGAGGCGGGCGATGGGCCATGGGCCCTGAAACAGCGAGGCCATCGCCGCAGCCAGGGTGACGAAATTGAAAACGAAGAAATACAATCCCTCACCCTCACCGCCCACGTCTCCAAGGGAACATACATCCGCAGCCTCGCGCGCGACATAGCGCTGGCGCTGGGCACGGTTGGCCATGTCACCATGTTGCGGCGCACGCGCGCGGGGCCGTTCGGGCTGGATCAGGCGATTTCGCTGGACAAATTGAATGCGTTCGGCCAAGGCGCGCCGCAATCAGAGTTTATTCTGCCGCTGGAGGCAGGGCTGGTCGACATCCCGGCTCTTGACCTTTCCCCGGAAGCGGCAGGGGCGATCCGACAGGGTCGCGTCTGGACCGGGGTTGCCACGGACGACGGGCTTTACTGGGGTCGGGACTGCGAAATGCGGCCCGTGGCCCTGATACAGGCTTTGGCGGGAACGCTGAGCGTCGTGCGCGGTTTCAATGTTTAACGGATGATGTTCGAAGGAAAAATCTATGTCGATTACCGCTGAACGCAAAGCCGAAGTGATCAAGGACAATGCACAGGGCAAGGGGGACACTGGTTCGCCGGAAGTCCAGGTCGCGATTCTGACCGACCGCATCCTGACGCTGACCGGTCATTTCAAGGCGCACCACAAGGATAATCACTCGCGCCGGGGCCTGCTGATGATGGTCAACAAGCGGCGTTCGCTGCTCGACTATCTGAAGAAGAAGGACGAAGCCCGCTATCTGGCGCTCATCGCCAAATTGGGTCTGCGCAAATAAGGTTCAGCACTCGGCCCCCATGCGGGGCCGTTTTGCCAATCCGGGTCGGCGGCAATACGGTCGCCACGCCCGGCATGACGGGGGCGAGAAATTTGCCCCGCACCGCACCGGGCGGTTTTCCCGGAAAACCCAGAGGCCCCGCACTGCATTTGGCGGGCGGGCAAAGGAAACAACATGTTTGATGTGAAGAAAGTATCGATCGAGTGGGGCGGACAAACCCTGACACTCGAAACGGGCAAAGTCGCCCGTCAAGCCGACGGCGCCGTGATGGCCAGCCTTGGCGAAACCGTGGTTCTGTGCGCCGTGACGGCGGCAAAGTCGGTGAAGGAAGGCCAGGATTTCTTTCCGCTGACCGTTCACTATCAGGAAAAATATTCGTCGGCCGGACGCATTCCGGGCGGCTTTTTCAAGCGTGAACGCGGCGCGACGGAAAAGGAAACGCTGATTTCCCGCCTGATCGACCGTCCGATCCGCCCGCTGTTCCCCGAAGGTTTCTATAATGAAATCAACGCCATTGCCCAGGTTCTGTCGTATGATGGCGAAAATGAACCCGACATTTTGGCGATGGTCGCCGCGTCGGCCGCGCTGACCATTTCGGGGGTCCCCTTCATGGGCCCGATTGGCGCCGCGCGCGTCGGTTATGTCGACGGCGAATATATTTTGAACCCGACCGACGAACAGGTCGCCGCCGGCCAGCTCGATCTGGTCGTTGCCGCGACTTATGACGCGGTGATGATGGTCGAATCCGAAGCCAAGGAGCTGTCGGAAGAGATCATGCTGGGCGCGGTGATGTTCGCGCATGACGCCTGCCGCGACGTGGTCAAGGCCATCGTCAAGCTGGCCGAACAGGCCGCGAAGGACCCGTGGGATATGGCCGAGCAGGCCGACCTGTCGGCGGCGAAGGACAAGCTGAAAAAGCTGATCGGCAAGGATATTGAGGCGGCGTACAAGCTGACCGACAAATCCGCGCGTTCGAACGCATTGAACAGCGCGCGCGCGGCGGCCAAGGCGGCTTTCGCCGACGCTGCACCGCAGGATCAGATGGCGGCGGGCAAGCTCGTCAAAAAGCTGGAAGCCGAAATCGTGCGCGGTGCCATTTTGAAAACCGGCAAGCGCATCGATGGCCGCACCACCACCCAGATCCGTCCGATCGTCGCCGAGGCGCATTTCCTGCCCCGCGCGCACGGTTCGGCACTGTTCACCCGCGGTGAAACCCAGACGATTGCGACCTGCACGCTGGGCACCAAGGATTCGGAACAGATGATCGACGGGCTGAACGGCCTGCGGTACGAAAACTTCATGCTGCATTACAACTTCCCGCCCTATTCGGTCGGTGAAGTCGGTCGCTTTGGCGCACCGAGCCGCCGCGACGTTGGCCATGGCAAGCTTGCCTGGCGCGCGCTGCATGCGGTGCTGCCGACCAAGGAAGATTTTCCCTATACCATCCGCCTGACCAGCGACATTACCGAATCGAACGGTTCGTCGTCGATGGCGTCGGTGTGCGGCGGATCGCTGGCGATGATGGATGCCGGTGTGCCGATCACGCGGCCGGTGTCGGGCATCGCCATGGGCCTGATCCTCGAAGGCAAGGATTTCGCAGTCCTGTCCGACATATTGGGCGACGAAGATCATCTGGGCGACATGGATTTCAAGGTGGCGGGCACGTCCGAAGGCATCACCACGATGCAGATGGACATCAAGATCGCCGGCATCACCCGCGAAATCTTTGAAGCCGCGCTGATGCAGGCGCACGAAGGCCGCGCCCATATCCTGGGCGAAATGGCCAAGGCGCTCGATCATGCCCGCGAAGAATTGTCCGATTATGCGCCGCGCATTGAAACGATGCAGATCGACAAGACCAAAATCCGTGACATCATCGGCACGGGCGGCAAGGTCATCCGCGAAATCGTTGCGACGACCGGCGCAAAGGTCGACATCGACGACGAAGGTCTGATCAAGATTTCATCGTCCGACCCCAGCCAGATCGAAGCCGCGCGCGCGTGGATTGCCGGGATCGTCGAAGAGGCCGAAGTCGGAAAAGTCTATAATGGCAAAGTCGTCAACATGGTCGATTTTGGCGCCTTCGTGAACTTCATGGGTGGCAAGGACGGGCTGGTCCATGTGTCCGAAATCCGCAACGAACGCGTCGAAAAGGTCGCCGACGTCCTGTCCGAAGGCCAGGAGGTCAAGGTCAAGGTTCTGGAAATCGATCCGCGCGGCAAGGTCCGCTTGTCGATGCGCGTCGTCGATCAGGAAACCGGCGAAGAACTGGAAGACACGCGCCCCGCGCGCGAACCGCGCGAAGATCGCGGTCCGCGCGGTGATCGTGGCCCCCGCCGCGAAGGTGGCGGCGGTGGTGGAGATCGCGGCGACCGTGGTCCCAGAAGGGATGGCGGCCGTGAAGGCGGCGGCGGCGGTCGTGATCGCGGCCCGCGCCGCGAAGGCGGCGACCGCGGCCCGCGCCGTGAATCGGCCGACGCCGGTCCCGACGATGCGGGTCATGTGCCCGACTTCCTGAAGGACTGATCGCTCTTAGCGAGACGAAACGGGGCTCCGCAGCAATGCGGGGCCCTTTTTCGTGGGCGGCGGATTGAAAGCATCCGCGCTCGCGCTACTATTGCGCCATGCTGACTCGCTTTGTCCTGGCCGCGCTGCTGGCCTTCGCCGTCCCCGTCGCTGCACAGGTGGTGCCGCCCGCCGCGCCGCCGCCGCCCGCGCCGGTCATCACCGCGCCGCTGCCGCATGTCGAAATCACCACCAGCGCGGGCAAGATCGTCATCCGGCTGGAGTCCAAGCGCGCGCCGAAAAGCGTCGCCAACTTCCTGCGCTATGTCGACGCCAAACGCTATGACGGCGGCGAATTTTACCGTTCGACTCAAAGCTGGGGGCCGGGGGCCGGGCTGGTCCAGGGCGGATCAAGCCCGAAAGCGCTGCGCTTTCCGCCGGTCGCCCACGAACCGACCAGCGGCAGCGGGCTGACCCATTGCGTCGGCGCGCTGTCGATGGCGCGCGGTGCGCCGGGCAGTGCGACGAGCGATTTTTTCGTGATGCTCAGTCCGATCGCGGACTTCGACGCCAAGGCGGCCCCCGGCGACCCCGGCTTTGCGGTGTTCGGCGAAGTTGTGGCGGGGATGGACGTGGTGCAGGCGATCTATGCGTCACCGGTTGATCCCGCCAAGGGCGACGGCGCGATGAAGGGCCAGATGATCACCCCGCCGGTGAAAATTCTGACGATGCGGCGCACCTTGCCGAGCGTTGATTTGACGAATCCGCCGAAATCTTGCTTCGCTGCGCCGAAATAGGCGATTTTCCAGCCATCATTTATTTTGCGTTCAGGCAAGGCATGGCTATATCGGCGCGTGATGACCGATCAGAAAATGCCCCGCGCGCTGGCCACGGCGATTGCCGCCGCCGCTTTGTCCACTTTGCTTGCCGGCTGCGCCGGTGGCAGCGGGGCAAAGCCCGACACCCGCTATGTCGCCCGCGACGTCTCGACGCTGTACAGCGCGGCCAAGGACCGGCTCGACAAACGCAATTACAAGCTTGCCGCCGCGCTGTTTGACGAGGTCGAGCGCCAGCACCCCTATTCGCCCTGGGCGCGCCGTGCGCAGCTGATGAGCGCGTTCAGTTACTATATGGACCGCGAGTTTACCCCGTCGATTGAATCGGCGCAGCGCTTCCTGTCGATCCATCCGGGCAACAAGGATGCGGCCTATGCCTATTATCTGATCGCGCTGTGCTATTATGAACAGGTCAGCGACGTCACCCGCGACCAGAAAATCACCGATCAGGCGCGGTCGGCGCTGGGCGAG
>JBEGPL010000160.1:0-6792 GCA_041181445.1 Pseudomonadota bacterium | reverse complement strand
TTGACCGTCCAGTAAATATCGATTTCAAACTGGACATAGCGGCGGTCGCTATCGGCCAGCAACAGGTCGATCGGGCGCACGCCGGCGATCGCGGCATATTCAAAGTCATGTGCATGATATGCAAAGCGCAGTCCTTGCCGACGCGCTTTTGCGGCGACGCGATTCATGTGGCCGATCCACCATCGCCATTGCGCCAGTGTCTGCCGCTCCTCCGGCGGCAACCATGCGAGCACCATATATTTCGCGCCCAGCGCCTTGGTCTCGGCGATCATCGCATCGGGTTCGTCGCGCAACCGTTTCCAGTCGGCATGCGATGCGATTGCGCGCAGTTTCAGACGCTTCAACGATGCGCGCACAGCCTCGGCCTTGGCGCCGAACAGGCCCGCAAATTCGACTTCGGTATAACCCGCTGCGGCAACGCGTTCGAGCGTCGCGTCCACGTCGTCCGCCATGGCGGCGCGCACCGTGTAAAGCTGAGCGCCATAGCCGTCCTTTGCTTGCGCCGCGGTCAACGGGGCGAGCAGGACGAGGATCAGGAGGAAAAGTCGCGTCATGTTCAATAACATCCTCTTTGACCGCGCCGGGTTCAATGCTTTCTGCTTGACCCTGTTGCTTCGTGTGGTAGCGCTACCACACACTTTGGGAGCAGATCAATGCGGAAAATTCTGGCGCTGGCGTTGTTGTGCGGTGCGGCCGCTGCGTCGGCGCAGTCAAGCCCCGGGCGCGGCGTCGCGACCCCATCGCTGTGGCCGGTTGTCAAAGACCCTGTAACGGTCGATCCCGCAATCGAGGCCCGGATTGCGGATCTGCTATTGCGCATGTCTGTCGAACAAAAGGTCGGGCAGGTTATCCAGGCCGATCTGGGAAGTGTCACGCCTGAGGATGTCTATACCTATCATCTCGGATCCGTCCTGAACGGCGGCAATAGTGCGCCGGGAGGGAAGCAATGGGCGAAGGCCGCGGCGTGGCTGGCCGAAGCCGACAAATATTATGATGCGTCGGTGCGGCCGCACGGCGACTTGCCGATCATCCCGCTGACATGGGGCAGCGACGCGGTGCATGGCCACAATAATGTGACCGGCGCGACGCTTTTCCCTCACAATATTGGTCTTGGTGCGATGCGGAACCCGGAATTGATGCGCAAGATTGGCGCCGCGACCGCCGTCGAAATGCGCGCAACCGGACTTGACTGGACGTTTGCGCCGACGCTGGCCGTGGTGCGCGATGATCGCTGGGGCCGCACATTTGAAAGCTATTCGGAAAATCCGGCGGTTGTCGCCGGTTATGCCCGCCCGCTGGTTGAGGGGCTCCAAGGCAAAGTCGGCCATAAGGACTGGCTGAAAGGGGCGCATATCGTCGCCACCGCCAAGCATTTTGTCGGCGATGGCGGCACGCTCAATGGCCGGGATCAGGGTGACAATGTCTCGAGCGAGGCTGATCTGCGCGACATTCAGGCGGCAGGCTATCGTCCGGCATTGGAGGCCGGAATTCAGGCGGTTATGGCGAGCTACAACGGCTGGCACGGCGAGAAAATGCACGGCAACGCATCATTGTTGACCGACGTGCTGCGCGGACGGATGAACTTCGGCGGTTTCGTGGTCGGCGACTGGAACGGTCATGGGCAGGTTGCGGGGTGCAAACCCACCAATTGTGCCGCCTCCTTCAATGCCGGGCTCGACATGTTCATGGCACCGGACAGTTGGAAGGACCTTTACGCCAACACGCTGACGCAGGTGAACGACGGCACGATAAGTTTGGCGCGGCTGGACGAGGCTGTCGGGCGGATATTGCGCGTGAAATTGCGGGCGGGACTGTTCGAATCCGGGCGTCCGTCGTCGCGTCCGCTGGCAGGCCGGTTTGACAGGATCGGCTCGCCCGAACACCGGGCCATTGCGCGGCAGGCCGTCCGCGAATCGCTCGTCCTGCTCAAGAATGACGGCGGCGTTTTGCCGCTTAAACCCGGACAGCGGTTGCTGATCGCCGGCGATGGCGCCAACAGCTACATGAAGCAATCAGGCGGCTGGACCTTGTCATGGCAAGGAACCGGACTTTCCGATTCCGAGTTTCCCGGTGCCACGACAATTGGACGGGCGCTGCATGATGCCAGCGGCGGCAAGGCCGTGATCAGCGCGGATGGTCGCTACACCGAAAAGCCGGACGTTGCCGTGGTTGTCTTTGGCGAAGACCCCTATGCCGAATTTCAGGGCGACGTTCCCGATCTCTTGTTTCGTGACAAGGGAGACAATCTTGCCTTGCTGCGCAAATTGCGGTCGGAGGGTATTCGAACGGTTGCGGTTTTCCTTTCCGGCCGGCCGTTGTGGGTCAACAGCCACATCAACGCGTCGGACGCTTTTGTCGCGGCTTGGCTGCCCGGTTCCGAAGGGGGCGGGGTCGCCGATGTCCTGTTCGGCAAGTACGACTTCAAGGGTAAATTGTCGTTCAGCTGGCCCCGATCGGCAACGCAATATGTGCTCAATGTCGGCGACAAAGACTATGACCCGCTTTTCGCATTCGGCTATGGCTTGCGCTATGCGCGGCCCGGCAAGGTCGGCCTGCTCCCCGAAGACAGCGGCTTGGCGCCGGGGTCCGACTTGCCCGCCGGGACTTGGTTCGAACGCGGCCAGCTTGCGCCCGCGCTGGCGCTCCAACTTGCGTCGGGGCTTGACTGGAACAAGGCCGAACCGGGGGTCAGCAGCACCACAAATGGCTGGCTTCGCGTGATGCCGATGGATCGGTTCCGGCAAGAGGATTCGCGCCGGTTCGTCTGGTCGGGCGGCGGCCATGCGGCCATGGCACTTGCGGCCAGTCCGCCGCTGGACCTGAGCCGCGAGACCAATGGCGCCGTCGCTGTCGAGATTGACGTGCGCGTCGACGCCATCGGCGGGGCCGTCAGGCTGATGGCCTATGATGCCGACCGCCGACCGATCGGCAGCGGCGTCGACGTGACCAGCCAATTGCAAGCCGCCAGCGGGCAGGGGTGGCAGACATTGTCGGTGCCGCTGACCTGCTTTGCCAGGGCCGGGCTCGACATGACGAACGTCGGCACGCCGCTGGCGATCAGCAGCGCAGACGCGCTCGATCTGACGGTTTCCCGCATCGCGCTTGGAACCTCGGCAGTCGGGTTGATAGCCTGTCCTTGACGGGTTTGTCGGCGGCACCAAGCGTCGCGTCGCCATCGCTGCGTCACCAATGCAATCGCACAGACCGGTCGCGCGCGTTCGCATCGCATGAATTGCTGCAGCGGCCATGCGGCTCCATCATCATCGCCCATGACATCGTTCGCGCCGCGCACTGGCATTATGACGCAAATGATGGTTGAAGCGGCGGCATCGAATCGGGGCAGGGTGGAGCCGGACTTATGCAATCCTATGACGTGATCATTGTCGGCGGCGGCCACGGCGGCGCAGCAGCGGCGATTGCGCTGCGCCAGGCGGGCTTTGCCGGCACGGTCGCACTGGTCGGGTCCGAACCCGAAATCCCTTACGAACGCCCGCCCTTGTCCAAGGAATATCTGGCGGGGGACAAGCTGTTCGAGCGGCTGTACATCC
This sequence comes from Pseudomonadota bacterium, assembly GCA_041181445.1. GTDB lineage: Bacteria > Pseudomonadota > Alphaproteobacteria > Sphingomonadales > Sphingomonadaceae > Sphingopyxis. The sequence continues at coordinate 3,244 of JBEGPL010000160.1, read as the reverse complement.
GCCCGCGCGCTTTTTGGGACGAACGCGCGGTGGACATGATTCTGGGCGTTACCGTCACCGCCGTTGATCCGGCGGCGCAAATCCTGACCACGGACGATGGCCGCACGCTGGGCTATGGCGACCTGATCTGGGCGACGGGCGGCGACCCGCGGCGGATCGACTGCCCCGGCGCTGACCTCGACGGGGTCCATTATGTGCGAAATCGGGCCGATGTTGATGCGATCATGGCGGCGCTGCCCTCGGTCGATGCGGTCGCGGTCGTCGGCGGCGGATATATCGGGCTGGAGGCGGCGGCGGTGCTGACCAAATTGGGCAAGCACGTCACCCTGCTCGAAGCCTTGCCGCGCGTGTTGGCGCGCGTTGCGGGCACCGACTTGTCGGCTTTCTATGAAGCCGAACACCGCGCCCACGGCGTCGACCTGCGCACCGGTGCGTCGGTCACTGCGATCATCGGCGACGCCGGTCGTGTCACCGGTGTGCAACTGGCGTCGGGTGATGTCGTCGACGCGCAAATGGTAATCGTCGGCATCGGCATCATCCCCGCCACCGCGCCGCTCATTGCCGCCGGGGCCGACGGCGGCAACGGCGTCGCAGTCGACGGCCATTGCCGCACCAGCCTGCCGCACATCTATGCCATTGGTGATTGCGCGGCGCACGCCAATGGCTTTGCGGAGGGCGCGGTCATCCGGCTGGAATCGGTGCAAAATGCAAATGATCAGGCAGCGGTCGCGGCCAAGAGCATATGCGGCGACGCCGCGCCCTATGCTGCGACACCGTGGTTCTGGTCGAACCAATATGATCTGCGGCTGCAAACCGTTGGTCTGTCGACCGGGCATGATCAGGCGATTTTGCGCGGCGACCCGGCGGCGCGCAGCTTTTCCATCGTCTATTTGAAGGATGGCCGGGTGATCGCGCTCGACTGCGTCAATCTGGTTCGCGATTATGCACAGGGCCGCAAACTGGTCGAGGCGCGCGCGGCGGTCGACCCCGCACAGCTCGCCGATACAGACGTGCCGTTGAAGGAATTGCTGCCCGCCTGATCAGGCCGGAATCTGGTTGAACGGGACGCCCTTGTCGGGTCGGTGATCCTGCGGCAGGCCCAATATGCGTTCGGCGATCGTGTTGAGCAGCATTTCGTCGGCCCCGCCCGCAATCCGGCCGGTGGGCGCGTTGATCCAGCTCGATTGCCAGTTTTCCTTCACAAAGGCGTGTTCGTCGGTGTGCATACCCGCCGCGCCCTGCAAATCGATGGCAAGTTCGGACAGCTTCTGGCGCGAACGCACCGCGACCAGCTTGTTCAGCGATCCTTCGGGCCCCGGTTCCATGCCCGCGCGCATCATCAGCATCGCGCGCGCCGTGATCGCTTCGAGCGCGCTGCGCATCGCATAATTGCGGGCGATGGCGGAACGCACGCGGCCATCCTGAATCGCGGGCTTGCCGTTGATTTCCACCTCCTCGGCCAGGCTGACGAACAGGTCGATGGGCGGCCCGAACCCCGCGCTGTCGGTCGCGACATAGCGTTCGATCATCAACGTCGTCAGCGCGACGCCAAAGCCGCCGCCGACCGGCGACATGCGGTGATCATCATCGATTTTGACGTCATCGAAGAAGACTTCGTTCACATGGCTGTCGCCGCCCGCCAGCTTGATCGGCCGCACGGTGACGCCCGGCGCCTTCATGTCGACCCAATAGTAGGTCAGCCCCTTATGCTTTTGCGCGGCCGGGTCGGTGCGCGCGACGATGACGCCATAATCGGCATAATGCGCCCAGCTGGTCCACAGTTTTTGTCCGTTCAGCTTCCACCCATTGCCGTCGGCTTCGGCGCGCATGCGCAGCCCGGCAAGGTCGGACCCGCCCGACGGTTCAGAGAAGAGCTGGCACCAGATTTCCTCGCCCTTCAGCGCGGCGATGGTGCGGGTGCGTGCGAAGTCCTTGTTGGCGCCGAATTTCATCAGGATCGGCACCGGCATGCCCAGCGAGATGCCGAAATAGCCGTTCGGCATGCCGAATTGCATTTCCTCGCCCTCGAACGCCACTTTTTCGATATGGGTCAACCCCTGGCCGCCAAAATCAGTCGGCCAGTTGATCCCGGCATAGCCTGCGTCAAATTTGGCCCGTTGATAGCGGCGGCCCAGTGCCAGATCGTCGGCCTCGGCCAGTCCGCGCCGCGCTTCGCGGCCATAGATGTCCGCGACCGATGTCAGCCATGTTTTGGCGCGCGCGCGATAGGCGTCGATGTCGCTCATGCGGTGGCTCCCGTCAGCTGTTCGACCAGTACATCTTCCCAGAAGAACATATTTCCCTGTTCGATGGCCAGTGTGCGGGCGCGCCGCATGTGCAGGTGCAGCCCGCCCTCCCATGTCACGCCGATGCCGCCGTGCACCTGGACACAGTCGCGTGCGGCGGTGTCATAAGCTTCGGTAGCGGACAGGCGGGCGGCGGCAGCGGCGCGGACGAAGTCGGCGTGTCCCACCCGCGTCGCCGCGTGCAGCGCCCCGGCACGCGCGAGCTCGACCAGTCCGTACATTTCGGCGATGCGGTGCTTGACCGACTGGAAAGCGCCGATTGGCTGGCCAAACGCCTTACGCGTCAACGCATAGTCGCGCGCGCGTTCCATCAGCACCTCGGCGCCGCCCGTCTGTTCATAGGCGGTCATGACGGCCAGCTCTGCCAATATGGTCAGCGCCGCCGCCATCGCGTCGTTGCCGCGTGCCAATACCGCCGCAGGCGTGCCCGCAAAGGTCAGGTCGGCGCAACAGCGGCTGTTGTCAAACGTCGCAAAACTGGTGCGTGTCACGCCCGTCAGATCGGCGATGGCCAGCACCGGGATGCCAGCATCGTGCGCCAGGATTAGCCCAACATGCGCGTGCAGCCCGCCCGATACGGCGGCTTTGGTGCCGGTCAGTGTACCGCCCGACAGCGCGACCGCCGTGTGGCCCAGCGATGCTTGCCCATCGGCCAGCGCAACCGCGCCGATGGCGTCGCCGATGGCCAGACGCGGCAACCATGCGTCCCTTGTCGCGGCATCGCCATGGCACAGGATCGCGCGCGCGGTGCCATAGCCGCCGGTCACGAACGGCGCCCCGGCGAGTGTCCGGCCAATTTCCAGCGCGATCAGCCCCATTTCGATCAGCCCCAGGTCAAGCCCGCCATAGGCCGCAGGCAGCGCCAGCGCGGTCCACCCCTGTTCCTTTGCCATGGTCCAATAGGCGGCGTGAAAGGCACCTTGCTGTTCGAGCAGCGG
>JBEGPL010000159.1:0-10298 GCA_041181445.1 Pseudomonadota bacterium | reverse complement strand
ACCCGCGCTCAGAGGCGCGTGCCTCTGGACGCTCTGAAGGAGAGGGGCTTTAGAAACCGCACACAAATAACCCCCGCGCTGGTGGGACAGCGCGGGGGCCGGTCGGGTGGCGGCGGCCGTTGGGACCGTTTACGTCCGCTGCCACCCGGGCTTTCTTCCGAAAGTGCGACCTTTCGGGCGAAAGGCGTTAGCGGATCAGGCTCAGCACGCCCTGCTGGCTCTGGTTCGCCTGCGCCAGCATCGCGGTCGACGCCTGGCTCAGGATCTGGGCCTTGGCGAGCGCCGTCGTTTCGGCCGAGAAATCGGCGTCTTCGATGCGGCTGCGCGCTTCGGTGATGTTGGTGACGCGGCTGGTGAGGTTGCTCACCGTCGTCTGCAGACGGTTCTGACCTGCGCCCAGCGTCGCCTGTGCCGTCGAAATCGCGTCGATTGCGGTGTCGAGGTCGGTCAGCGCGGTGTCGGCACCGCCGGCAGTGGCGATGTCGACGCCGTCGACCGACAGGTCGGCCGAACCGACGGCGGTCAGCGTCAACGACACTTTTTCACCCGAATCCGAACCCGTCTGGACGTCGATCGTGGCGTTGGTGCCGTCGAGCAGCGACACATCGTTGAACTTGGTGCGCGTCGCGACATCGTCGATCTGGGCGATCAGTTCGGTGACTTCGGCCTGCAAATTGGTGCGGTCGGCGTCGGTCAGCGTGCCGCTGGCCGACTGGACGGCCAGTTCGCGCATCCGTTGCAGCATCGAACCGATTTCATTCATGCCCGATTCGGCGGTCTGGGCCAGGCTGATGCCGTCGTTGGCATTGCGCACGGCCATGTTGAGACCGCGCACTTCGGCGGTCATGCGGCTGGCAACGGCCAGACCGGCGGCATCGTCGGCGCCGCTGTTGATCCGCTTGCCGGTCGACAGGCGTTCCATGGCCTTGGCCAGGCTCATTTCGGCGGTGCGCGACGCATTCAGCGAGCGCTGGGCCGCGACGTTGGTTCCGATAACAGTCATATTTTGTTCCTTTCACGCATGGGATGCAGAGGCGAAGAGAAGGTTTCGGCCTCCGCCACGATCAGCAGTTACGGCGCGGCGCGCGGATGGTTTAGCGGGGCGTCATGTTGCCCTTCGCCGCTGCTTTGTTGACGCGGCGCGGCGCGCCCGCGTCACAATGCCGACGGCACCGCCGCACCGCGCCCGGCAAAACGCCCGGAAACCCATGTTTCGCGGCAATTGGCACACCCTTTGCGATGCGGGTCCAGAGGCCGCCTCCCCCACCCGGCGGCCTCACCCTGTTTACGAGGGCGTCAGGAGGCCGCGACATGGTGATGATCAACCGCGCTGCGCTGACCAGCGGCGTGATGGCGATGCGCCAGTCGGTGCTCGACCAGAATCAGGCGCTGCGCGTTGCGACCCAGCCGACGGTCGCGCCGCCGTCCGAACCGCTGGCGGGCACCGCCGCTGCCCCCGATTTTACCACCGCGATGCGCGGCGCACTGGCCCAGGTCAACGCGCTGCAGGACCAGTCGCGCGCCGCCAGCGAGGCGTTCGAGCGCGGCGAAACCAGCGACATCGCGTCGGTCATGCTGGCGCGGCAAAAGGCGTCGGTCAGTTTTGAAGCGACGATGCAGGTCCGCAACAAGCTGCTCTCCGCTTATTCCGACATCATGAACATGCCGCTGTGAGGGCTGACCCCGGATGAATGACCTGACCGTGATGCCGCCCGATGGCGGCGCGATGATCCCCCGACCGGCCGTGCCCTTTGGCCGCGACTGGTTTGCCGATCTGCGCCGCCACCCGGCCCTTGCCCGCGCGCTGCCCTTTGCCATCGGCGGGGCGGCCCTAGCCGCGGCGCTGCTGGTCTGGGCGCTGCTGTCGGCGCCGGTCCAGCGCGATCTGGTCGGCGCGGCCAGCGACGCCGACAAGGCCGCAATCACGGCGCAGCTCGACACGTCGGGCATCGCCTATCAGGTCGACGCGACCAGCGGCGCGCTGAGCGTATCCGCCGATGATTATCACCGCGCGCGCATGGCGCTGGCGGCGGCGGGGCTGCCAAAGTCCGCCCCCAGCGGCGAATCGATGCTGGCATCGGTGCCGATGGGCACCAGCCGCGCGGTCGAAAGCGAACGGCTGCGCCAGGTGCGCGAAAACGACCTTGCCCGCACGATCGAAGCCATCGATGCGATCCGTCAGGCGCGTGTGCATCTGGCGGTTGAAACGCCCAGCGCCTTTGTCCGCGATGCGTCGCGCCCGGCGGCGTCGGTCATGCTGACGCTCGCCGACGGGCGGACGCTATCCAATGAACAGGTCCGTGCGATCACCCATCTTGTCTCTTCGTCGGTCCCCGGCCTGTCGCCCGACATGGTGTCGGTGGTCGATCAGGACGGGCGGCTGGTGTCGGGCGAAGCCGCGCTCGATGGCGCGGCGGACCAGCAGCTGCGGCTGCAATCGGCGGTCGCGGATCGCTATCGCCGTTCGCTCGCCGCGATGCTGACCCCCATCGTTGGTGCGCGCAACTTTACCGCCGAAGTATCGGTTGACCTGGACTTTGACGAGCGGCAGGCGACACGCGAAAGTTTCCCGGGCGACGATGCCCGCGTGGTGCGCGAGGCCGGCAAATGGAGCGCCGACCGCGACGCGCGCCCCGCCTATGGCATCCCCGGCGCATTGTCGAACGCGATTCCCCCGGACGCCCGCCTGACCACGACGCCGCCGGGGACGCCAGCCTCTGGCACGGGCACCAGCGCGGTGACGGCGACCGACGGCCAGCGATCATCCGAAGAATTTCAGCGCAGCTTTGAACTGGGCCGCGAAACGTCGGTCACCAAATCGGCAACCGGCACCGTCAAGCGGCTGACCGTCGCGGTGGCGCTGGCCAATCCCAAAGGGGCCAAGCCGCGCAGTCGCGCCGAAATCGCGGCGATCGAACAATTGGTCAAGAACGCCGTCGGCTTTGACGCGGCGCGCGGCGACCAGATGACCGTGTCGGCGCGCGCCTTTGCCGCCGATACCGCGGCCGCCGACGCCAGTTGGTGGCAGGCCGAATGGATCGAGCCGCTGGTGCGCAATATCAGCGCGCTGCTCGTCGTGCTGTTGCTGCTGGGCGGCGGTTTGGTCGCGGCGCGGCGCTGGCAGCGCGGCGCGGCGGCGCGCCAGGCCGATCTGGCGATGGCGGCGCTGGCGGTGCGCGATGGCAGCCCCGGCGCGGCGACCGGCGACCCGGCGATCACACTCGACATGATTGCGGCGGCCCCCAGCTATGCCGCGCGCGGCGAACTCGTCCGCCGTTTCGTCCGGCAGGACCCCGAACGCGCGGCGCTGGTCGTGCGGCAATTGCTGGGCCGTGACAAGGCGGAGGCCGCCGCATGAGCATGATCGATGAACATGGCGCGCCAAGCATGGCCGACGCCATGGCAGAGGAGCGCGTCGCCGCGATATTGCTGATGCTGGTGGCGGAGGATGAGGCCGCCGACTTGCTCGCGCGGCTCGAACCGGCTGAGGTGCGCCAGTTGGGCCATGCGGTTTACGGCCTGACCGACGCGACCGAACGCGACGTCCACCGCGCCATCGACCTTTTTGTTGCGCGGGCGCAGGGCACGTCGATGCTGGCGCATGGCGCGACCGCGCGGCTGGGCGGGGCGATGCACCGCGCGCTCGGCCCGGCGCGGGCGCAGGCGATATTGGCCGATGTCGCGCCGACACCGCCGGGCGACCGGCTCGCCGCGCTGAAATGGCTGGCGGTGCCCGACATTGCCGCGATGCTGGCGGGCGAACATCCGCAGCTTTGCGCGCTGGTGATCGCGCATCTGGCGCCCGAGGTCGCGGCAGAGGTGATCCAGAAATTGCCGGAGGAGGAGCAGGATGATGTGCTGTTCCGGGTCGCGACGCTGGGTCCGGTCAGCGCCGACGCTGTCGCCGCCGTCGCGGCGCTGGTGGCGCAGGCGCAGCCCGCCGCCGACGCCGCGCCCGCGCTGACCCTTGGCGGGACGGGCGAGGCCGCCGCGATCCTCAACAATGTGCGTAAGGCCGATGAGAAACGCATCATGCGCGCGCTGGCGCGGCGCGACCGCGACGTCGCGCGGATGATCGAACAGGATATGTTCACCTTTGCCGATCTGGCGACGCTCGACGACCGCAATCTGGGCACGTTGCTGCGGTCGGTGGACAGCGTCTTGTTGGTCCCCGCGCTGAAGGGGGCCGAGGCTGGGCTGCGCACGCGGATGCTGGCGTGCATGTCGGCGCGCGCGGCGCAGACGATTGAGGATGAAATTGCCGAACGCGGCCCGATGCCGGTCGCCGAAGTGCAAGAGGCGCAGCGCGGCGTGATCGTGGTCGCGCGGCGGCTGGCCGACGAAGGCACGCTGACCATCGGCGGCAAGGGGGAAGAATATGTCTGAACTGCGCCCCGGCGACTTTGTCGCGATCACGCCGTTGACGTCGGCCTTTGTCCGGCGGTTCGACGCGGCATTGGCGGTGAGCGACGCGCCGCCGCCGGAAAGCGCCGCCGACGCCCATGCGCGCGGGTGGGCCGAGGGCTTTGCCGCCGCCGATGCCGCGCGGACAGCAATCATCGCGGCGTGCGACCGGATTGCCGCCGCCGTTGCCGATTTTGACGCCCCGCCACCGCGCGCCGCCGCGACGGCGCTGGCCGGGGCGATGGCGGCGCTGATCAGCCAAATTGTCGGCGATGCGCCGGTGGATCATGCATTGCTGGCAATGCGCTGCGCCGATGCGCTGGCGCTGGCGGGCGCGGCGGCGGGGCCGGTGGTGCTGATGCTGGCGCCGGGTGATGCCGATGCGGTCGGCGCGGTGCTCGCCGAAACGCATCCCGCGCTGGCAATCGCGGCTGACCCGGCGCTGCTGCCCGGGTCGGTGCGCGTCGAACATGGGGACGGCGCGGTTGTGCACGGCAGTGCCGCCCTGCTCGCCGATCTGTGCGAACGATGGCAGGGGGCGGCGTGATGAGGGCCGCCGCGTGGCGCGAACTCGCCGATACCTGTGCACCGCCGGAGCCGCGCGCGCCAATATGCTACGGACGGCTGACGATGTGCGATGGGACCGTGATGACGGCGCGCGGCTTTCCCTATGCCGTGGGGCAGGGCGCGGTGATCCGCGACGATCAGGGCCATGTGACCGATGCCGAACTGGTCGGCTTTCGCGGCGACACCGCTTTGCTTGCGCCGCTTGGCGGCAGCGCGGCGCTGGCGCCGGGCGCGTGGGTCGAACCCCGCGCGGGCGGCGCGCTGGCGGCGTGCGGCGACGCACTGCTCGGGCGGATTATCGACCCGATGGGGGCGCCGATCGATGGTCTGGGCCCGATTGCCGCCGACGCGCAATGGCCGCTGGCGGGAAAGCCGCACAATGCGCTGATGCGCGGGCGGGTCGAACGGCCGTTCGACAGTGGCGTGCGCGCGATCAACGCCTTTGCGACGATGGGCATCGGCCAGCGGATTGCGCTGATCGCCGGGTCGGGCGTCGGCAAATCGGTGTTGATGGGCCAGATGGTCGCGGGCGCCGATGTCGACCGGATCGTCGTCGGCCTGATCGGTGAACGCGCGCGCGAAATCAGCGACTTTGTCGCCGAGCGGCTGAGTGGCGACACGCGCAAACGCGCCGTCGTCGTCGCCGTCCCCGCCGACCGCGCGCCGATATTGCGGCTGCGCGCGGCGATGCGCGCGAGTGCGATTGCCGAGGAATATCGCAGCCGGGGGCTGCGCGTGCTCTTGCTGATCGACAGCCTGACGCGCGTTGCCCATGCGCAGCGCGAAATCGGGCTGGCGCTGGGCGAACCGCCCGCGATGAAGGCCTATCCGCCGTCGGTGTTCGGCCTGATCCCCCGGCTGGTCGAACGCGCCGGGGTCGACCGGGCCAGCGGCGGATCAATCACCGCCGTCTATACCGTGCTTGCCGACGGCGACGACCCCGACGACCCGGTGGTCGATGCCGCGCGCGCGATTTGCGACGGCCATATCATGCTGACCCGCGCGCTCGCCGAACAGGCGGTGTTCCCCGCCATCGACATAGCGCGCTCGCTCAGCCGGACGATGGACGATGTCGTCAGCGCCGAACATGCGGCGGCGGCGCGTCATGCGCGTCAGCTCTGGTCACTCTATGACGCGAACCGCGATCTGATGTTGATGGGCGCGCTGCAAAGCGGGGTCGACCCTTTGATCGACTCGGCCTTTGCACGCCGCGATGACCTGATCGCGCTGATCCGTCAGCCGCAAGGCGCGCGTGCGGGCATGGCGGCATCGGTGGCCGATCTGTTGGCCGGGTTCGGGGGCGTGGCGACATGAGCGCGCCGCGAACCCGCGCGCAAACCTTGATCCGCATGCGCCAGATTGCGGCGCGGCAGGCAAAGGCGCAGTTGCTGGGCGCGGCGGTGGCGCGGGCGCGGCTCGACGCACAGGCCGCGCGGCTGGCGGCGGCGCTGGGCAGCCTGGCCGACCCGCGCGGCGCGGCGAGCGGCCAGCAACTGGCCCGAACACAGGGCATGGCGGGCCGTCTGACCGAAGCGTGCAGCGCGCTGACCTCGGCGCGCGACCAGGCCGCCATCCATGAACGCGCCCGCGCCGCCGATCTGGCACGCCGCGAGGCGCACCATGACGCCGCAGTCGCGCGCGCCGATGCGGCGACGCGGACGGCTGAAATGATCAAGGACCGGCGCGCGGCGGCGGCACCCAGAATGGGACGGGGGACGATATGACAATCGCGCTGACGGGCCTGACCGAATTGGCGGTGCTGCGCGCGGATGCGGGCGCGGGGTTGCCGACAGCCATCGGCGACGCGCCGCCGCCCGCATTTGCCGCGTTGCTCGCGGGGCAGGGCGCGCGCACTGCGGTCGATGCCGCCGCGCCGCTGTCGGTGCCGACCGCAGTGGCCGAGTCGGTGGTCGCCGTGCGCGGCGATACGCCCATTGGTGCTGATCCGCCCGCACGTCCGCGCGATCTGCGCCCCCGACTGGCGCACGCGCCGCTGGCGCCCGAACATCGACAGCCTGACCTTCCGTCCACGTCGCCGGTTGAGGCGCCGCGCACCGACAAAACCGCCACAGGGCATGATGACGGCCAGTCGCCGGGTCCACAGGGTCTGGCCGACCGCGTCGAGGCGATTCGCGCGCGGGCGGACCCGCCCGCCCCACCAACAATTGCGCCAATTCTTCTGCCGATCCCGGTCCCGCCCCCCGCGGGGGTGCCCGCTGCGCCGTCGTCGCCGGTTGCCCCCGCCGCCCGTGCCATCCTGCCGCAGCGCGGGTCGGGAAAGGCCCGCGTCGTGCTCCCCGCCGTGTTGGCGATGGTGACGGCGAAGCGCGACAATGCGGTCAATCGGCCCACGCATGATGCGCCGCTGCCGCTGCGCGATGTGCTGCCGCCCGGGCTGGTTGAAGGGGCGCAGGGCGCGCCGCGCGCCGTGCCGCTGGTTGCGCCGCCGCCCGCGCCGCCCGCGCCGTTACCCGCGCTGCCCTTTGACACCGGGGCACCCGATTCGGCAGAACGGCTCGCCGCGCATGTGCAAAGTGCGATCCGGTCGGGCGCGCCGGTTGATCTGGCGCTGTCCCCGGCGCATCTGGGCCCCGTGCGGATTTCGGTGACGACCCAGGGCGACGCGCCGCCGCTGATCGTGATTGTCACGGCGACGGCCGACGCGCGCGACTGGCTGGCCGGACAGGCGGATACGCTGCACCGCCAGACCGCCGCCGCCGTTGACATCAGCTTGCGCCCGACCGCCGACCCGCCCGCGCGCGACACTGCCCCGCCATCGGCACCGTCGCCGGGCGACCCGCGCGGTGGCGGCGAACCGCGTTCCCGCCCCGCGCCGCAGCTTTTGCCGGAAAATGCCGTAAGCGATCCGGCATCCCGGCGCCGCGCCCCCGACCCGGCACAGGACCGCGCACCGACGCGCGGCCGCTTTGCCTGACCACAAACGAATATGACAGGACCCGAACATGAGCGATAAACCCCCCGAAGCCGCGCCGCCGAAAAAGGGCGGCAAGATAAAGACGCTGCTGATCGTGCTTGGCGCGGTTGCCGGACTCGGCGGCGGCGGCGCCTTTGCCGGTTATTATTTCGGCCAGGGCGCATCGGCCAAGGATGGCCACAAGGCCGAAGCCGACCTGCCCAAATTGGTGCCGGTGAACGCCGACGACGCCGACCGGCCCGCGCCGCCGCACGGCGCGCCGATCGACAAAAGCCTGTATAAGGCGAGCTATTACCCGATTGAGGCACCTTTTACGTCCAATCTGAAGGAATCGGAAAGTTTCGTGCAAATCTCCGTCGGCGTGTCGACCTATTATGACGAACGCGTCGTCGAAGCGGTCAAGACGCACGAGATGGCGCTGCGCTCCGCCGTGCTTTTGCAACTGGCCGAACAGGACCCGATGACGCTGTCGACGCCGCAGGGAAAGGCGGCGCTGCAACGCACGCTGACCGATGCGATGAACCGCACGCTGCGCGAAAGGACCGGATTCGGAGGAATCGATAACGTCTACTTCACCAGCCTTGTCGTCCAATGATCATGGTTAAAGGCGCGGCAATATTTGTCGCCCGGCCGATGATGAGGACGACAGCGGCATGGCGCGCAAGGCCCGGATTGATACAGGCGAAAATGGCGGGGGCTTAACCCATGGTCCGCTGATCCGGCCGACCGGCGATGCGCGGCGCGCCGTCGTCGACCCTGAATCGGGCGCGCGGCTGGCGGCGGCGGTGGGGCCAATCATCGCGCGCTTTGTCCGCCGCCCGGCGCGTGCCGTGCTTGCGGCCAGCACCATGTGCGATGCGGCGACGTGGATCGCGCGTGCCGCGCACGACGCCGCAACCCCCGTGATGCTGTTCACCGGCGGCGATGATATGCGGCTGTTTGCGCAGGTCGATGCCCCGCTGACGGCGGTGATTGCCGATGGCTATTTCGGCGGCGGCAGCGCACCGATGCGCAGCGCCACACGGCCCGCCCCCGGGCGCGGCGAGCGCGCGCTCATCGAAAAACTGCTGACCCGCTTTGGCGCTGTGCTGAACCCCGACCGGACCGATGCGGTGCTGGCGCGCGCATGGACGGCGGGGGGCCGCGCCGCATGTCCGCTGCCCGACGCGACGTTGCTCGAATCGCTGACGCTGGAGGTCAGCCTTGATGGCCGCGCCGCCGGGCGCATGACCATCGCGCGGGTCGCCGATGCGCCCGCCGCCGCGCCGCCGCCGCGCCGCACCCCGACCGCGCTGTGGCAGCAGCGGCTGGCGACCGCGCTGGGCGAAATCAACCTGCCGGCGCGCGCGGTGCTTGCCCGCCCGATGCTCAATCTCTCGGCGCTCGCACGGCTGCGGCGCGGCGATATCATTCCGCTCGGCGTGCCCGCCAAAGTGCCGCTGGTGATCGGCGCGCGTTGCTTTGCGCGCGGCACCATCGGCGAATGCGGCGGGGCGGCGGCTTTTCAGATCGAAACTTTGCAACAGGAGATTTTGCCATGAGTATTTCGCCGCAGGACCAGCAATTTGCCGATGCGCTGGCCGCCGCCGCCGACGGCGCCGAAGCGGCCGACGGGCTGCCCGCGCTGTTCGGCGGGGCGAATTACCGTATGCTCGCCGACATGCCGGTGCGGCTGTCGGTCGAGGTCGGGTCGGCGTCGCTGCGGCTGAAAGACGTGCTGGCGCTGGCCGAGGGCAGTCTGGTCGAACTCGACCGTCAGGCCGACGCGCCCATCGACATCAAGGTCAATGGCGCGCTGGTCGCGCATGGCGAGATCGTCGCGACCGGCGGGCGTTTTGGCGTGCGGCTGATCGATGTCGTCGGCGACGACGCGCTGACCGCCGGGCTGGAACGGCGGCTGTGATGGCGGCCTATCTCCTCAAACTGCTGATCATGCTGCCGCTGGTCGGCGCCCTCGCATGGGGCGCATTGTGGCTGGGCCGCCGGGCGCAGTCGGGCCAGCTTGCCGGCTGGATGGCGCGCGCCGATGCGCCGGTCGCGGCGGTTCGCGTGGTCGATGCGGTGCCGCTGGGCATCGCGGCGCGGCTGGCGGTTGTGGAATTTGATGGGCGCACATTGTTGATCGCGGTGACGAAGCAGGGCGTGACGCCGATAGCGGCGGCGCGCGGGGCGGCGGACGGCGCATGAGGCGCGCGCTTGCCAGAGCGATCCTGTGCGCCCTCGCGCTGACCGCTGCCCCCGCTTATGCGGGGGAGCTTGGCGCGATCAGCCGCGTCGCGGGCAGTCTGGGCGGCGACGGCGCGCCGCTGTCGCTGTCGTTGCAACTGCTCTTGCTGATGAGCTTGCTGACGGTGCTGCCCTCGCTGGTGCTGATGATGACCAGTTTCACCCG
>JBEGPL010000158.1:0-7580 GCA_041181445.1 Pseudomonadota bacterium | reverse complement strand
GCATCGGCGGTGCGGTCGCCATGGACCATTTCGCGCAGCTTGATGCGGTTTTCAGCCGTTTCAAGGCGGGTCACAACGCTCGACTGACGGGCGCGGGCATCGGCCAGTTTCTTCTGCAACTTGGCGATGTCGTCTTCGTAACCCTGCAGCGATTCGTCGAGCACCGCAATTTCGGCATTGAGGCGCGCGGCCATGTCGGTCGCCTTCTGCTTTTCGACGAGCGCGGCGGTGGCCAGGTCTTCGCGGTCTTTCGACAGCGCGAGCTCGGCCTTTTCCTTCCAGCTGTCGGCCAGCGCATCAAGCTTTGTGATATGGCGGCGCATTTCCTTCTGGTCGGCAATGGTGCGTGCCGCCGACGCGCGGACTTCGACCAATGTTTCGTTCATTTCGAAAATGATCTGGCGGATCATCTTTTCGGGATCGTCCGCCCGGTCGAGCAGGTCGGTGACATTGGCTGCGATGATGTCGCGGGTGCGAGAAAAAATACCCATTTGCTTACTCCTTGAAAAATGCGCAGGTCCGGGGGACCGGAAAGAAAATGGTGCCGGGGTCGGGCAAGGGAAGGATGACCCCGGCACCAGGGGTAGGGTCAGGCTGGATGCCAGACCACCGGGGTCGATGGCACCAGGGCGAATTCCGCCGCGCGGTCGCCGGGGTAACCGGCCTGCGCGGGTTCGACCATCCCGACCAGCAGCGCACCAACCGACAAGCTGGCAACCAGCGACAGGGTGATGAACGATTGGGCAAAGGATTTCATGGGTCCGCTCCTGATGCATTCAAGGCCGTATGCCCTGACTTGCCTGATGCAATGCAGGAGGCGTGCCAATTGCGCAAAATGCCCGAAATCGGCGCTTTGGCCACCGCATGTCCCGGGCACCGCAGAAATCACTTGCGATTGGTTGGGAAATTACGCCACATATTGGCATGGAACGCGAAACCCAATTCATCGGCCAGTCACCCGCCTTTCAGGATTCGGTCGACCGCGCCTCCGAAGCGGCGAACCTCAACCGCCCGGTGCTGGTCATCGGTGAGCGCGGCACGGGAAAGGAACTGATCGCCGAACGGCTCCACCGTCTGTCGACGCGGTGGGATGGGCCCTATGTCATCATGAACTGCGCCGCGCTGCCCGAAACATTGATCGAGGCCGAGCTGTTCGGGCACGAAGCGGGGGCGTTTACCGGTGCCACAAAAGCCCGCGTCGGCCGTTTTGAGGAAGCCGATGGCGGCACCTTGTTCCTCGACGAACTCGCCACCCTGTCGATGGGTGCGCAGGAACGGCTGCTCCGTGCGGTCGAATATGGCGAAATCACGCGGATCGGCTCGTCGCGCCCGATGCGCGTCGACGTCCGCATCGTCGCTGCCACCAACGAACATCTGCCCGCGCTGGCGGCGTCGAACCGGTTTCGCAGCGATCTGCTCGACCGGCTGTCGTTCGAAGTCATCACCCTGCCGCCGCTGCGCGCGCGCGAGGGCGACATTGCCGTGCTCGCCACTTATTTCGGCCAGCGCATGGCCGCCGAACTGGGGTGGGACGAATGGCCGGGGTTCGGCCCGCGCGCGGCAGCGGCGATGGAGGGTCACGACTGGCCGGGCAATGTCCGGGACTTGCGCAACGTGGTCGAGCGTGCCGTCTATCGCTGGCGCGAACCCGAAAAGCCCGTCGACACCATCGTTTTCGACCCCTTTGCCAGCCCGTTCCAGCCGGATGCTGCGACAAAGCCGCTCGCGACCGACGCCGACGATGCCGACGTGCCGGCGCCGAGCGGCAGCCGTACCGCAGCCGTGCCGCACCCCGAATCGGTGCGCGACCTGCGCGAAGCCGTCGATGGCTATGAAAAATCAATCCTCGAACGCGCGATGGCGCGTTGCCGTTTCAATCAGAAAGTTGCCGCCGACGCACTGGGCCTGAGCTATGACCAGATCCGCCACGCCCTGAAAAAGCACGGTTTGAACTGAGCTTTCAGCGCGGTGCGATCCGCGCGGCCAATCGTTCGACCGCGGCGATCTGCGCCGCTGCCGTCACCGCGAGCTGCGCATGCAACGCCGCCAGCGCGTCAGCCCCCTCCGGATCGCCGGCCACCGTCCGGTCAACAAACAGCGCATCGACATCGCCCCAGATCCGCGACAACGGGCCGCGCAGCACGTCCAGCCGCGCCAGCGCCTGATGCGCCGCGAACCAGTCGTCCGACCCCGACGGAGCGCTGCTGGCGGCGGCAACGCGCGCCTCGACATCGGGCAGGGCCGCCTGAAACGCGCGGTCCGCCCCGATGCTCGCCGCGCCCCACGCCGTCAGCTTTTCCTGAAGCGGCGCGCCGGCGGGCACCGTCGCGGCCGCCGCCGCTGGTTCGGTCTGAACGGCGGTCATCACCCCCTCGACCGGTCGCCGCGCGAGCGACGGAAAGTCGGAGCCGCCGCCGCGCGCGCATCCGGGCAGCAGCATGGCCAGCAAAGCGGCCTGCAGCGCAGGACGGGGAAAAGAAGCGCGGCGGGTCATGCCTCTGCTGATATGGCAGCAGCGCGGACGCCGCAAGGCGCGAATCGGCGTAGGCACGCCGATGCACGGCATCGCCCGTGAGCCGGCCCCCCAAAAGCCCGCAACATGGCGGATTTTGGCCATTGACAGCCCGCCCGCCCGCCGCTAGTGGCCCTCTCTTTCCCGCATGCCGGAAGAAGCGCCCGTTTCGGCGGGTGTCTGGCGCGCGGTCGTCAATGTTATAGTTATGGATGGAAGACCCATGTTCGCAGTTGTGCGCACGGGCGGCAAGCAATACCGCGTCGCCGCCGGAGACAAGATCGCCGTCGAAAAGATCGACGGAGAAGCGGGCGAAACCGTCGCGCTGACCGACATTTTGCTGGCCGGTGACGGCGGCGAAATGGCGAGCGTCGACGGGCTGACCGTTTCGGCCGAAATCATCGCGCAGACGCGTGGCGAAAAGGTGATCGTCTTCAAAAAGCGTCGCCGCCACAACTATCGCCGCAAGAATGGTCATCGCCAGTCGCTCACGCTGCTGCGCATCATGGCCATTGGCGCGGCGGCAAAGGCGGCACCGAAAAAAACCGCCAAGGTCGAAGCCGAAGCGCCCGCCGCTGAAGCTGCGGCCCCGGCCCCCGCCAAAAAGCCCGCCGCCAAGAAAGCGGCCCCGAAGAAAGACGCCTGAGCGCGGCAACGCGGCTTGGCTACAGCAGTTAAGGAGACCCAGTCATGGCACATAAAAAAGCAGGCGGTTCGTCGCGCAACGGTCGCGATTCTGCCGGTCGGCGCCTTGGCGTGAAAAAGTTCGGTGGCCAGGAAGTCATCGGCGGCAATATCATTATTCGCCAGCGCGGTACCCGTGTGTACCCGGGCGTCAATGTCGGCATGGGCAAGGATCACACCCTGTTCGCCACCGCCGAAGGCCGCGTCCGATTCCACGACGGCAAACTAGGCCGCAAATATGTGTCGGTTGACGCGATGGCACAGGCCGCAGAATAACAGACGATCGATAAAGGATCGCCTGTCCAGGGCGATCCCGATAGCTGCGCTGGCCAATTGGCCACCGGCACATTCAAGGGAGACGGGACGCCCCGGTCTCCCTTTTTTGTTGCGCCGGGTCTTGATGATCAAAATCAAACGCTGCGCCGCCAAAACGGGTCCATCCATCTCCCTTGCAATGCACATGTCGCCAAGCTGTCATAGACAAAGGGCAGCGGGCGCACAGGGACGAAGGAGAATAGCATGTTTGCCCGGACACCACGTTTATTGCTGCGGCCCGGTTGGGCCGAGGATGCGCCCGCGCTGGCCGCCGCGATCGGCGACGAAGCCGTCGTGCGCAATCTGGCGACCGCGCCGTGGCCCTATGGCGTGCGCGAGGCGGACGACTTTCTGGCGTTGCCGCACGACGCGGCACTGCCCAATTTTCTGCTGTTCCAGCGCACCGCAGGCGCGCCGCGGCTGATCGGCGGGTGCGGGATCGGGACAAGTCCGCTGGGCGGGCTGGAACTGGGCTATTGGATCGCGCGGCCTTATTGGGGGCTGGGTTACGCGACCGAAGCCGCGCGCCACTTGGTCGCCATCGCCCGCGCGCTGCGGCTGCCGCGCCTGACCGCCGGGCATTTCGCCGACAATCCGGCGTCGGGCCGCGTGCTGCAAAAGGCCGGATTTCGCCCGACAGGACAAATCGCCCAAAGGTTCAGCCAGGCGCGCGGCGGACCGGCACCCACCGTGTTGTTTGCCGAAGAAACGGACACGAGCGAGGGCGGCGGAGACGCCGACCTTCCCAACGACGTGCGCGAATCTTGGCGGCAGATGGCGGCGTGAATTAGCGCCCTAGCTTGGCCGCCATGCCTAGGATGTCGTCGAGCGGGTTGCCGTCGCCGTTCATGTCGATCAGGCTGCCCAGATTGCCGAGCGCGCCGCTTGCCGATGCCGGTGCGGCCTGACCGCCGCCGCCCAGCATCCCGCCGAGCACATTGCCGATCATCCCGCCCATGCCGCCGCCCGACGATCCGCCCGCCGACCCGCCGAGCACGCTGCCGATCAGGTCGCCCAGACCGCCGCCCGAGGCGCTGTTGCCCTGACTGGCCCCGCCCTGACTGGCCCCGCCCTGTTTGGCGAGATAGCCCGCGACCAGCATCGCCAGCATCGGCAGCATTTTCTTGAGCAGCGACGAATCGATCCCGGTCGATTCGGCGGCGTGTCCCGCGACGCTGCGGCTGACATCCTTTGACCCGAAAATCTGGCCGAGCACGTCATTGCCCTGTGCGACCGGCGTCGGTTCGGGGGCGAGCACCGCGTCGAGCAAACCGCCCCCGCCGAGCTGGCCGAGCAGCCCGCCCAGACCCTCAAGCCCGGACGGCTGCGCCTGCGCCTGTTTCTTGAAGCCGCCCAAAACGGCGGGCAACAGCGCCTCTGCGCCGACCTTTGCCACCGATTCGGGCACGCCCAATTCCTTGGCGATTGACCCCAGTGCGCCGCTTTGCGCAATCATGTCGGCGATGTTCATTCATACTCTCCCAATATGCGGCCCGGCGCTGCAGTCCGCTGCCCTATCAGAATTTCGTCCGCGTCAAAAGCCGTTGAACGGGCTGTCAATCGGCGTGCCAAGGCGCTAGCATCGCGGTCTGCGCCGCCCGCAATCCCGCCGGGTCGGTCGCACCCGATATGGAGAGCATCATGGGCATTTTCAGCAGCATCAAGGACGCCATCTTTGGCAAAAAGGCGGCGGCCGCAACGACCGATTCGGCACCCGCCGGCGGGATCGCGCCTGCCATACCGATGGCGCTTGACGCCGCCACCGCCGCGATGGCCGCCGCAGCCGCCGCGCCCAAGGCGATCAGCGACGTCGACGTCATCGCCACGCTGTCGGCCAAGGCCGATGCCAAGGGACAGGAGCTCAACTGGCGCGCGTCGATTGTCGACCTGATGAAACTGCTCGACATTGATTCGAGCCTGGCCAACCGCAAGGAACTGGCGACCGAGCTGGGTTACACGGGCGCGCTCGACGGCAGCGCCGAAATGAACATCTGGTTGCACAAGGCTGTGATGCGCGAACTCGCCGCCAACGGCGGACTGGTTCCGGCCGATCTGACCGATTGATCGTTCGGATCGACAGGTAAAGCGGCGGCGGGCCGGAGAGCATCGGCTTTCCGGCCCGTTTCCGTTGACCTGGCAACGGCCCGCCGCCAGAGTGGACTAAATATTCCCCCAACACCGGAGCCACCCATGTTGCCCACACTCGACACGACCATCACGCGCCGCGACGCGCTTGCCACGCTGGGCGCCGGGGCCAGCGCGCTGGCGCTCGCGGGCTGCGCAGGCCCCGCCGCGCTGGCCGCGAAGGCTGCACCGGTCGACGAAGCGGGCGCGACCGCGCTGCTCGACGCGATGGCCGAACGCTTGTTACTGCTGGGGCCCGAGGGGGCGACCGGGCTGGGCATCGACACTGGCGCGCGCGCGGCGATGCGCGGCCAGCTGGGTGATCGGTCGGCAGCGGGCGTGGTGAAATTGCGCAGCGTGCTGGCTGACGACATCGCCCGTGTGCGCGCGCTCGACACCAGTGCATTGTCGCACAGCACCCGCACCAGCCTGCGCGTCGTTGACAGCGCGTACAGCGTCGGGCTCGACGGTCTCGCGCTGCCCTATGGTGACGTCGCGGTCGGCGGCTGGCGCAACACGCCCTATGTCGTGATCCAGAATGTCGGCGCCTATCTCGACATCCCGCGCTTCCTCGATTCGGACCATCCGGTGCGCGATGCGAGCGACGCCGAGGCCTATCTGTCGCGGCTGTCCGCCTATGCCGATGTGCTGAACGGCGAGCTGGGGCGGTTGAAAGACACGGCGGCACAGGGCGTGGTCGCCCCCGCCTTCTTGATCGACAAGGCGACGGCGCAAATCGCGCAAAGCCTGAAAAGCGCGATGGCGGGCGGCGGACTGGTCGAAAGCCTGGTGCGGCGCACGCGCGAAGCGGGGATCGCGGGCGACTGGGACGCGCGCGCCAGCGCCATCGTCAAGACAAAGGTCGCCCCCGCGCTCGAAGCCCAGCTCGGCGAACTCTACACCCAGCGCCGCCGCGCAACCACCGACGCGGGCATGTGGGCGCGGCCGGGCGGCGACGCCTTTTATGCCTGGGCTTTGCGCGCCAGCACGACGACGCGGATGACCCCCGACGAGGTCCACGACATGGGCAAGGAAGAGCTGAAATCGCTCCACGCGCGCATGGACGGGCTGCTCAAGGGGCTGGGTTACACTCAGGGCACCGTCGGCGCGCGGATGACCGCGCTGGGCGAAGACCCGCGCTTTCTGTTCCCCGACAACGACGCCGGGCGCGCCGAAATCATGGCCTTCATCCAGAAACGGCTCGATTTCATCCGCGGCAAGATGCCGCAGGCGTTCGGCAATCCGGTGCGCGGCAATGTCGAGGTCCGCCGCCTTCCGCCCGAGGAAGAGCCCGGCGCACCGGGCGCCTATGGCGGCGCGGGGTCAATCGACGGCAGCATCCCGGGCAAGATGTGGATCAACCTGCGCACCACCAGCCTGCACAACCGATACAGCCTGCCAACGCTGGTCCATCACGAAGCGATCCCGGGCCATGTATGGCAGGGCGAATATGCCCAGCGGCTGCCGCTGATCCGCGCGATGCTGGCGTTCAACGCCTATAGCGAGGGCTGGGCGCTCTATGCCGAACAATTGGGCGACGAACTGGGGGCTTATGACGGCGACCCGGTCGGCGAGCTTGGTTATCTCCAGTCGATTGCGTTCCGCGCCTGCCGCCTCGTCGTCGACACCGGGCTGCACGCCAAGCGCTGGACGCGCGAAGCGGCGATCGACTGGTTCGCGATGACCAACGGGTCGGGCCGTGAGGAAGTCACGAGCGAGGTCGAACGCTATTGCAGCTGGCCGGGGCAGGCGTGCGGATACAAGGTCGGGCACAGCGAGATCAACCGTCAGCGCGCCCGCGCCGCCGCTGCGCTGGGCTCCGCTTATGACGTGCGCGCATTCAACGACACGGTGGTCGGCGGCGGCAACGTCCCGCTCGACGTGCTGGCCACCAATGTCGATGACTATGTTGCGGGGGTGAAGAAGGGTTAGTTTGGCGGTTACG
>JBEGPL010000157.1:0-2530 GCA_041181445.1 Pseudomonadota bacterium | reverse complement strand
ACGACGATGAAGAACATGCTGGCGCCGTTCATATGCGCATAACGCATGATCCAGCCCGCGTTGACGTCGCGCATGATATGCTCGACCGAATTGAACGCGACGCCAGTATTCGCCGAATAATGCATGGCGAGCACGATGCCGGTGACGATCTGGATGACCAGGGCCACCCCGGCGAGCACGCCGAAGTTCCAGAAATAGTTGAGGTTGCGCGGCACCGGATAGCCGCCGCCGATCGCGCCATAGACCAGTCGGGGCAGCGGCAAACGGCTGTCCACCCACTGCATCAGCGGATTTTGGGGTTCATATTCCTTGGCCCAGGGAAAGCTCATCTTACGTCTCCTCAGCCAATCTGCACAACGGTGTCGGTGGAAAACACATAGGGCGGCACGACCAGATTCTTGGGCGCCGGCCCTTTGCGGATGCGCGCCGCCGTGTCGTAATGCGACCCGTGGCACGGGCAGAAATAGCCGCCGAAATCGCCCTTGATCTCACCCTCGGCCGCGCCCAGCGGGACACAGCCCAAATGGGTGCACACGCCCAGCGTGATCATCCAGTTTTCCTTGCCCGGCAGCGTGCGTTCTTCCAGCGTCTGCGGGTCTTTCAGTTTGTCCATCGGCATCGCCCGGGCGGCCTTGATCTCGTCGGCGGTCAGGTTGCGGACGAACACCGGCTGTTTGCGCCACATCGTCTTGACTGCCTGTCCGGGCTGGATCGCGCCGACGTCGATTTCAGTCGATGACAGCGCCAGCACGTCGGCCGACGGCGCCATTTGCGCGAGCAGCGGCACGACCGCCGCCGCCGCGCCAACACCGGCAAAGCTCACGGCCGCGATATTGATGAAATCGCGGCGGCGGACGCCATCGTCGATACCGGCATTTTCGGGGGTTTCACTGGCCATTCAACTGCCCTTGCACAACGGACTGACATATTTCCCGACAGGAAAGAGGGCATTGCCGAATCGCGTGCTGAAACGCAGGGTATCCGGCGGCCCCCTCCGGGATTTGCGGGCCTGATAGCGGCACATACCCGGCTTGCCAACAGGCAATTTGGCGCTGTTCGCTCCCCCTCGCCTTGCCCCTCGCAACATCCAGTCGCTGCGCCTATAGCGCGGCCATGGAAATCGCGCTTTACCAGCCCGACATCGCCGGGAACACCGGCGCTATATTGCGCACCGCCGCCTGTTTTGGTGTGCCGGTGCATCTTATCGAACCGTTGGGTTTTGTCTTTTCGGATCGCGCCCTCGCCCGCGCGGGGATGGATTATGCCCGCGCCGCCACCGTCACCCGCCACGCCGACTGGGCCGCGTTCCGCGCCGAACGCGCAGCATCAGGGGCGCGGCTGGTGCTGTTGTCCACCAGGGGCGCGGTGCGGATGCACGACTTTGCCTTTGCGCCGGGCGACACGCTGTTGCTCGGCAGTGAAAGCAGCGGGGTGCCCGACGCCGTCCACGCGGCCATCCCGGCGCGCGTGCGGATTCCGCTGGGTGAAGGATTTCGGTCCTTGAATGTCTCGGTGACGGCTGGCATCGCGCTCGCCGAAGCCCTACGCCAGACCAGAGGATTCGCCCCATGACCCCGCTCGACCCGCAACAGCAAGCTGCACGCGACTGGTTCGAGGCGCTGCGTGACCGGATCTGCGCCGCGTTCGAAGCCATCGAGCGCGAAGCCGGCAGCGACGCCAGCTTTGCCTATCTGGGCTGGGACCGCGAAGCCGCCGGCATTGCACCGGGTGAGGGCGGCGGCGGCGTGCGCGGCGTGATGACCGGCAAAGTGTTTGAGAAAGTCGGCGTCAATGTGTCGACCGTCGGCGGCGAATTTTCGCCCGAATTTGCCCCCACCGTCCACGGCGCGGCAGAGCACCCCGCCTTTTTCGCCACCGGGATCAGTCTGGTCGCGCATATGGCCAACCCGCATGTCCCCGCCGTGCACATGAACACGCGCTTTTTGGTGACATCGAAACGCTGGTTCGGCGGCGGGGCCGACCTCAACCCGCCGATCCCCTACACGCAAGATACCGATGCCTTTCACGCGCGGCTGCGTGCCGCCTGTGCGCCGCACGGCCCCGACGTGTATGAACGCTACGCCAAGTGGGCCGATGATTATTTCTATATCCCGCATCGCGGCACGCACCGCGGCGTCGGCGGGATATTTTATGACCATCTGGAGTGCGGCGACGACGGCGCGTTCGACCGCAATTTCACGCTGACCCGCGATGTCGGCGAAGCGTTCCTCGACATCTTTCCCAAAATCGTCCGCGCGCGCATGGCGACGCCGTTCACCGACGCCGACCGCGAGGCGCAATTGCTGTGGCGCGGCCGCTATGCCGAATTCAATCTGGTTTATGACCGCGGGACATTGTTCGGGCTGAAAACCGGCGGCAACATCGACGCGATCCTGATGAGCCTGCCGCCGCTGGCGAAGTGGGGGTAACGCACGAAAATGGGGGCCGCACCCGTGGATGCGACCCCCCTTTTGTCTGTCACTTTGCCTCAAGCGTCAGGCAAAGGTTTGTGCGGTGCTGTCGCCGCCCA
>JBEGPL010000156.1:0-3547 GCA_041181445.1 Pseudomonadota bacterium | reverse complement strand
GGGTAAAGCGCGCGGTGCGCCCGCGCATCGCCGCCGCTGCTATGTCCAAACTGTCATAAAGCCCGATCCCCGTCGCTGCGAGCATCGCCGCGCCCAGCGCCGTGGTCTCGACATATTCGGGCCGGTCGACAGGAATCGCCAGCATGTCGGCCAGATCCTGTGCCATCCAGTCGTTTGCCGCCATGCCGCCGTCGATGCACAGCGCCGCCCAATCGACGCCGTCCTTGGCAAATGCCGATTTCAGGTCGTTCGCCTGAAAGGCCTGCGCCTCCAGCGCGGCGCGGGCGATGTGGGCCTTGCCGCTGGTAAAGCTGAGCCCGCTGATCGCGGCGCGCGCGTGCGGGTTCCAGTGCGGCGCGCCCAGCCCCGACAGCGCGGGGACCAGATAGACGCCGCCATTGTCGGGCACCGACCGCGCCAACCCCTCGCTCTCCGCCGCGCTGGCGATCAGCCCGACCGCGTCGCGCAGCCATTTGATCAGGCTGCCCGCGACGAACACCGACCCTTCGAGCGCGTAAAGCCGCGTGTCGCCGACTTGCGCCAGTATCGTGGCGAGCAGCCGGTTGTCCGAATGCGGGCGCACTGTGCCGCTGCACGTCAGGATGAAGGCGCCCGTGCCGAACGTCGCCTTGGTCTGACCCGGCGACAGGCAGGCTTGGCCAATGGTCGCCGCCTGCTGGTCACCCGCCATGCCGCATAGCGGGATTGCGCCGCCCAGCAGGTCGGGCGCGGTGGTGCCGATGACGTCGGTGCAGCCGATGATTTCGGGCAAAATGCTGCGCGGGACGCCGAACAGCGCGCACAGATCATCGTCCCAGCCGCCTTTGCCGTCGATCGTCATCAGCGCGGTGCGCGACGCGTTGCTGGCGTCGGTCACATGCGCGCCGCCGGTCAGCCGGAACGCCAGATAGCTTTCGACCGTGCCGACGGCCAGCCGGTCGCCTGCACCCAGCAACTGGGGCCAGTGGCGCAGTGCCCAGCCGATCTTGCTGCCCGAAAAATAGGGGTCGAGCAGCAAGCCGGTGCGCGCCTGGACCATCACTTCGTGCCCCGCATCTTTCAGCGCGGCGCAGTCGTCGGCGGTGCGCCGGTCCTGCCACACAATCGCGGGGGCGAGCGGTTCGCCGGTTTTGCGGTCCCAAAAAACGATCGTTTCACGCTGGTTGGTGATGCCGATTGCGGCGACGGCGTCGGCACCGCCGGCGCGTTCGACCATGGCACGGGTGCACGCCAGCGTCGCGTCCCATATTTCGGCGGCGTCATGCTCGACGCGGCCCGGTTGTGGGTAATGCTGCGCAAATTCGCGCTGGGCACTGCCCATGGGGGTGCCGTCGGCGGCGAACAACATGGCACGCGTCGACGTCGTTCCTTCGTCGATGACGATAATCTGGTCGGCCATATTCTCTCCCCGAATTTCGCTGGTCCGGGTCCGTTTCATATCGCGCGGATGGCGTGTGGCAAGGCGGGTGAGCGGAATCCCTTGCAATTGCGGGCATGGCGTGCCATATATGCTGCAGCGCAACATTGCGGACAGCCGAAAACAGGCGTCCGACCAAGCCGACAGCGTGATGGTCAGGGATAAGAAAAGTCCCGCTTCGATCAGTCGGCAATGGCGCTGCTCTCTAAGAGGCTTCCCTTTCACGCGGGTCGTTTCGGACCCGCCGCCGTTGGCGCGCGCCGGCCCGTTGCGGGTGGGCGTTTTGCGCCTATGTCGGCCAATGACGGATATTTATTTTGACAACTTTTGCACAATTGGGGCTGAACGCCCTGTTGAATCGCGCGCTCGAAGCGAAAAGCTACACCGACCCGACCCCCATCCAGCAACAGGCGATCCCGGTGCTGATGCAGGGCCGCGACCTGTGCGGCATCGCTCAGACGGGCACGGGCAAGACGGCGGCCTTTGCGCTGCCCTCGCTCCATTACCTCCTCGAAAACGCGCGCGCGCGTCCGACAAAGGGGTGCCGCATGCTGGTGCTGTCGCCGACCCGCGAACTCGCGGCGCAGATCGCACAGAGCTTTCGTGACTATGGCCGCTTCGCGCGGGTATCGGTCGAAACCGTGTTCGGCGGCGTGCCGATCGGCGGCCAGATCCGCAAGCTGGCGGACGGTGTCGATGTGCTTGTGGCGACCCCCGGGCGGCTGATCGACCTGATCGAACAGCGCGCCCTGACGCTCAAGGACGTCGAAATCTTTGTCCTCGATGAAGCCGACCAGATGATGGACATGGGCTTCATCCACAGCCTGCGCAAACTGGCCAAGATGTTGCCGAACGACCGCCAGAACCTGTTTTTCTCGGCCACCATGCCGCGTGAGATTGCGGATCTGGCGCGCCAGTTCCTGAACGATCCGGTGACCGTGTCGGTCGCGCCGCAGGCGACGACCGCCGACCGGGTCGCGCAGCGGGCCTTGTTCGTGAACACGAATGAGAAACAGGCGCTGCTCCACCATGTGCTGCAAGCGGAAACAATCGACCGTGCGCTGATTTTCACCCGCACCAAGCATGGCGCCGACCGCGTCGTGCGCCATCTGGCCGGGGCGAACATCCGCGCCGCCGCGATCCACGGCAACAAGTCGCAGTCGCAGCGGACACAGGCGCTTCAGGCGTTTCGCACGGGCGAAGTCCGCCTGCTGGTCGCCACCGACATCGCCGCGCGCGGCATCGACGTGTCGGGGGTCAGCCATGTGATCAACTTTGAAATCCCCAATGTCGCCGAACAATATGTCCACCGCATCGGGCGGACGGCGCGCGCCGGGGCCGAAGGCATCGCGATCAGCTTTGTCGCGCCCGACGAGCGTCCGTATCTGCGCGACATCGAACGCACGACCCGGAACAAGCTGGACGTCGTCGCGCTGCCCGAAAAGTTCAGCGAAATGGTGCGCAACCTGCCCAAACCGGTGGCCGCGCCGGCGCAGCAAGAACGCGGACGCCCCGGCGGCGGTCGCGGTGGGGACCGTTCGGCCCAGCCGCGCGGAGCCGAGGGCGAAGGCCAGAAACGGACATTCCGTCCGCGCCGCAAGGCCGTGGGGGCTTTCAAGAGCCGCGTCCAGCGCGTCGGTTGACGATTGACGCCGGTCCTCTAGTGTCGCGCTTCATGCGCGCGCTGGAGGCCCACCGATGACGTCAATCCCGGTCACGGAACCAAATATGCAAAGGGGATGGCGGCGCAAACGCGTCCTCATCCCCTTTGTGCTGTTGCTTGCGCTGGTTGCCGCATTTTTCGCGCTGCGCACGCCCGACACCGACCGCGCGGCGATGATCGCCAAATATGCGCCGCCGCCGTCGCAATTTGTGACCGCGCCCGACGGGCTGAAAATCCATTATCGCGATCAGGGCAATCGCCGTGGCCGGCCGATCATCCTGCTCCACGGTTTCAGCGCCAGCCTGCATACGTGGGAGCCGCTGATTGCCCGGTTGGGGGGCGCATACCGCGTCGTCACGCTCGACATGCCGGGGCACGGGTTGACCGGGGCGACTCCGGATGGCGATTATGGCAGCGCAGCGATGATCGGCGCGGTTGATGCGGTTGCCAATCATCTCGCAATTGAT
>JBEGPL010000155.1:0-2605 GCA_041181445.1 Pseudomonadota bacterium | reverse complement strand
TAAGTCATCGCGCGGCCGTTGAATTCGCCCTTGGTTTCCATCACCTGCCAGTCAGGGTCGTTGACCAGGATGACGACGGTCTTGCCCTTCACATCGACGCCGGCATAGTCGTTCCAGCCCTTTTCAGGGGCATTGATGCCATAGCCGACGAAGACGACGTCGCTGTTCTTGACCACCGACTTGGGCTGAACGCGGTAGCTGCCCGCGACAAAATCTTTGCCCTGCGCCAGCGACAGGTCAACCTTGCCGCCTGTGAACGTCAGCGGCGTGACATTGCGCGCGGTCATTTCGACCAGCGGCACATCTTGCGTCCAGCTGCCCTTGTTGCCGGGTTGCAGCCCGGCCGCCTTGAATTTCGCGATCAGCAGCGCGACGGTCTTTTTCTCACCTGCGGTCGATGGTGCGCGACCTTCAAAGGCGTCGGACGAAAGCCGCGTTGTCACGTCCTTGAGCGTTTCAAGCGAAAATGCGGGCACCGCAACATCTGGCAAAGGCGCGTCGGCGGCCGTGCACGCGCCGAGCATCGCGGTCGCGCCGAACAGGATGGTCAGGGTAATGTTTTTCATGGGCGCAAGGACTCCGGTCAAATGATGCGGTCTTGTGCCAGCGGTGCCGCGGCCGCGCAAGCGGGGGCGTGCCACCGGGGCGCGCAACAAAAAAGGCGGCCCTTTCGGACCGCCCCTTTTGCGTGTCGGCGATGAACAGCCTGATCAGCGCGAATAAAATTCGACGACCAGATTGGGTTCCATTTTCACCGGATAGGGCACTTCGTCCAGCGTCGGGACGCGCGTGTAAGTGATCTTGCCCGCGTCAGTGGCCGCGACATAGTCGGGCACGTCGCGTTCGGGCAGGCTCTGGGCCTCGGCGACCAGCGCCATGTCCATGGCTTTCTTGCCCAGCGAGATTTCGTCGCCCGGCTTCACCAGACGGCTGGCGATGTTGCACTTCACGCCATTGACGTAAACATGGCCGTGGCTGACCAGTTGGCGTGCCGAAAAGATGGTCGGCGTGAATTTCGCGCGATAGACGACGGCGTCGAGCCGGCGTTCGAGCAGGCCGATCAGATTCTGGCCGGTATCACCCTTCATCCGCGACGCTTCGATATAGTTCTTTTTGAACTGCTTTTCGGTAATGTCGCCGTAATAGCCTTTCAGCTTTTGCTTGGCGCGCAGCTGGATGCCGAAATCCGAAACCTTGCCCTTGCGGCGCTGGCCATGCTGGCCGGGGCCATATTCGCGGCGGTTTACCGGGGATTTCGGACGGCCCCAGATGTTTTCGCCCATCCGGCGGTCGAGTTTATACTTGGCGCTCTGGCGCTTTGACATGGTTCGTCTCCAATTGCGTGGCGCGGCACCAAAATCGGTACCGCGAAATCCCGGGTCCGCCCATGACAGATGTTGCCACTGTCATGCGACCACCGCTTCACCGGGGTGCGGGGTCCATTGCGAAGCGCGCGCCTTAGCAGGGGCAGGGTGATTGTCAAGCCGCGCGCTTGGTGCAAACGCCCCCTCGACAGCGCCGCAAAAAGGATTAGGAGCCGCGCGCATGGACCGCGACAACATCTCCGCTACCGCCCCGCCGCCGGATGCATGCACCACGATGGCCGACGTGCGCGCGGGTGTCGATGCGCTCGACGCGGCGCTGGTCGCGCTGCTGGTCCAGCGGTTCGGCTATATGACCGCAGCAGCGCGGATCAAGGGTGATCGCGGCGCGGTGCGTGACGAGGCGCGCAAGGCGCAGGTGCTCGCCAATGTCGCGCGCCATGCGGCGGATGCAGGCCTGCCCCCCGAACGGCTGGTCGCGGTGTGGGACGCGCTGGTTGAACAGTCGATCGCGTTTGAATTTGACGTGTGGGACGCCAGCCGCCTCTGACGTCGCCCCTGCGCAGGCAGGGGCCGTTGGCGTTCGTGACCCATGCCGTTCTTGACCCGCATGCAGCCCCGGCCTGCGCTGGGGCGATGATCCAGGCCTCAACGGCGCGGGCCATGTTCGATGGCCGCGATGACGCCGTGGAGCATGCGAATGTCGTTCGACGTCCATGTTGTCCGTGTCAGCGCCCCGCGCAGCGTGCGCAGCGTCACTTGCTTGCGTTCGGGCGGGTCGAAATATTCGGCAACCTCCAGCCGCCGGACAATCTGACCGATCAGCGTTTCCAGCTCGCCGTGCGGCGCGGGCGGGTCCATGTCGACGGCGGGTGGCATCGCCAGCGCCTCTGCCTGACCCTTTGACCATTCATAGGCGCAAAGGATGACCGCCTGGGCCAGGTTGAGCGACCCGAATTTGGGATTGATCGGCACGGTGATGATGCTGTGCGCCAGCGCGACATCGTCGCTTTCCATGCCCGACCGTTCGGCGCCGAACACGATGGCCGACCGGCCTGCTTGGGCGTGGATTTCGCGCGCGGCGGCCTCGGGCGTGACCACGGGCTTGCTGACGCCGCGCTTGCGCACGGTGGTGGCATAGATGTGGGTGCAATCGGCCACCGCGTCGGCCAGGCTGTCGTGCACCGTCGCCCGTGCGAGCACAATGTCTGCGCCCGCCGCCGCCGGCCCCGCATCGGGGTTGGGCCACCCGTCGCGCGGGGTGACCATGCGCAGGTCGGTGA
>JBEGPL010000154.1:0-3952 GCA_041181445.1 Pseudomonadota bacterium | reverse complement strand
GGTCGATTTTGGCCGCGGGAACAGCGCCATTTGCGCCTCTGCCGCGATGCGGATGTCGTAATAGCCGGGCGGATACCAGCTCTGCTGCGGGACCTTTGCCGCCAGTTTTGCCAAGTCGTCCGCGGTCAGCGGTGCCTGCGCCCATGCGCTGCCCACCGGCAGCCCCACCGCCGCCAACAGCATTCCCGCCGCCGCCCATTTGGTCCACCCTGTCATCGTTCAGCGCCTCCCCGTTCGTGCAAACCAGGCCGCGATCAGCAGCGCGCCCGTCGTCGCCATCGCCAACCAGCCCGCCGCCAGCCCCTGCGCCGCGCGCGCAATCGACTGCGGTGTCCACAGCATCGCGGGGTCCCACGCCGCGTCGGCCAACGCATCGGCGGGCAGATCGGGACAGGCCGCGCCAAAAAGCAGTCCGGCGTCGGCGGTGCAAACCGAACCGCGCACCAAAGCCGCGCCGCCGGGCGGCCCCGCCACGACATAATGCCCGAACAGCCACATATAGAAAAGCGCGGCGATGCACAGCAGCAGCATGATGCCGCGCAACAACCATGGCGTTCGGGCAATGCGGCGGCCGACCCCGGCAGCAAAAGCGGCGGGCGCCAATATCATCGCGATGCCGACGCCAATCATCGCCACACCGCCGCCCGGCGGCGCCAAATCGCCGACCCACAAAGCGGCGAGCAGCGCGGCCAGACCGCCGCCCGCCAGCGCCGCTGGCAGCGCTGCACGCACCTGGGCACGGATACCGCGCGGCCGCGGCGCCACCGCCGTTTCGGGCA
Organism: Pseudomonadota bacterium; assembly: GCA_041181445.1. Classification (GTDB taxonomy): domain Bacteria; phylum Pseudomonadota; class Alphaproteobacteria; order Sphingomonadales; family Sphingomonadaceae; genus Sphingopyxis. The sequence continues at coordinate 3,173 of JBEGPL010000154.1, read as the reverse complement.
GCACGCCGCTGGCCGCAAAAGTATCGATCACGTCGGCCAGCCGTTCGATATGGTCGTCCAGCGGCGGTGACAGCGCGTCGAACCAGTGCGGCACGCTCATGAAATATTCCAGGCTGCCTTCGGGTGCGATGTCCTCGATCCGGAACGGGATGATCGGCAGGCCGTGGTGCACCGCGCGTTCCACCTCGCGCAGGATTTGCGGAGATGCGTTGGCATTGTGCGAAAAGATCAGGACGAAAAAGCCAGCGCCGCGAATGCCGCCGACAATTGCCTCGCCCCATTCGGTACCCGGCACAATGTCGCGCGGCGCGATCCAGCAGCGATGGCCGCGCGCCTCCAGCCGGGCGCACACCGCATTGCCGACCGCGCGGTCCTTTGACGAATAGCTGATGAAGACGTGCGTGCCCAACCGTCTGCCCCCCCTTCGCAGCGCCGCAGCGATCCCGCGATGCATCATGCCAAAGCGGGGGCGGCTTGGCAAATTGGCCGGGCATACAGGCCGCGTGCGATGACGCTCACGGCGGCGGCGTCAAGGACCGCATCGTTCAGATTTCCCGCGACGACCCCATATCTTGCTCAAGCGAGTCAAAGACATAGCCCATTGCGCGGACCGTCCGCAGGCGGTCCGGCACGCCCTGTGCCACCAGCGAACGCCGCAGCCGCCCGATCCAAACATCGACCGTCCGCTTGTCGACCATATGATCGGCCTTGCCCAGCGCGGTGATCAGTCCGGACCGGGTAAACAGCCGGTCGGGATTTTGCAGAAAATGCGCGAGCAACTGAAACTCGCCCGGACTGAGCGCCACCCGTTGCCCCCGCCAGCGCACGCGGTGGGCTTCCTGATCCACGATCAGCTCGCCCGACGCGATCCGCGGCGGGGCGCCCGTCGTCGCGCCGCGCCCGATTTTATAGCGCTGCAGCCGCTCCAAAATCCCGGCTGCCGAAAAGGGGCCGGGCAAATAGTCATCCGCCCCGGCGCGCAGCGCGCGGCGGCGCATTTCGGCGCTATCCTCGTCGAGCACCAGCGTGATGTGGCTGCGCAAAGTTGGCGGGCCTTCGCGCAACTGGCGGACCATTTCGAGCCCCGATATTTCGGGCAGCAACCAATCGACAAAGCACCACAGATTTGTCGGCACATTGTCATTCGCTGCGACGTCTTCCAGCGTGCAGACGACGGTCGATGGCAATGCAGCGCTGACAACAGCGCATGTATCGGCGTCCCCGCCGATCACAACCACCACATCTTGATCGGTCATACCCTGTTGCCCGTCCTGATCGATTCGCTTCTTCGCTTGCCGACAATTTTGCAGCAGCTTGATGACGGTTGTGTGACGCCGAAATTCGGCGCGTTTGACTGTCGCACAACTGTCGCAAATTTGTTTCGCAGACGTCGTGAAGTCGTCGCGATGCTGCAACGCTCCCGCCCTAGTCGCGTCTGGCGAAGAGGCTTTGGGCGACTCGTTCGTGCGAGTCGACGCCGCCTCAATCATCAGTTCGATTACAAAAAGGGACCCTTTCCATGACGCGCATTCACACGACATTGGCCGCCTCGATCACGGCCATCGCCGCTGCACTTGCAACCGGCAGCGCACAGGCCGCCGAGGCCGCGACAGCCGAAAGTGTCGAAGCCGTCGCCGTTTCGGCCGAAGCGGCCACCGCCGTTGCCGAACCCGGCGACACCAGCGGTCTGACGGAAATTGTCGTAACCGCAACCAAGCGCGAAACCAATTTGCAGGAAACGCCAATTTCAATTTCGGTGATGGGGGCCGAAATGATCACCGAGCGCAAGGTGCAAAGCCTGCTCGATCTGGCTGACGGCGGCGTTCCGTCGCTGCGCGTCGCGACGTTCGAAGCCCGGCAATCAGCGCTGACCATCGGCATACGCGGCATCGTCCCGCTCGACGCCAACCAGCCCGCGCGCGAACAAGGCGTCGGCATCTATATCGACGGCGTCTATCTGGGGCGTCAGCACGGCCTCAATGCCGCGCTGTTCGACGTTGAGCGCATCGAAGTGCTCAAGGGACCGCAGGGCACGCTTTTCGGACGCAATACAGAAGGGGGCGCGCTGTCGATCGTTTCAAAGGCACCGTCGGGCGAATTCGGCGGCCGCGTCAGCGGCGGTGTCGGCAATCTGGGCGGCTACAACGCCTCGCTCCATCTTGACCTGCCCGAAATCGCCGGCTTTTCGATCAAGCTGGATGGCGTGATCCAGCATCAGGACCCGGTGACGAAAAACCCGCTGGCCGGCCAGACCGGATTCGGCTTTTTCCACCGCAAGGGGCTGCGCGCCGCTGTGCGCTGGGAGCCGGTCGACGGCATCACCAACGATTTCGCATTCGACATCGCACGCGACGAAAATTCGCCATTTTACAGCCAGCTGCTCAACTACAACCCCAACGCGTGCCAAAGCGGCGGTTCGAATCTGGCGCCGCTGGCGATCCCGTCGAACAGCATTTGCGTCACCCCCGGCACAGCCTTCACCGGCACACAGGGCACCGTCAAGTCGCTGCTGCCCGGGGTCGTCGTCAATGGCACAACGCTGATGCGCACCGCCGATATCGGCGTGCCGCAAAAGGCGAGCGTCGACGAGACGCATGGCTTCAGCAACGTCTTCAAGTGGCGCGTTTCGCCCGACATCGAGCTGCGTTCGATCACCGCATGGCGCGGGGTCGATGTCGCGCAATATGACAATTCGGGCGGCGCGCATCGCGTCCCCGTGGTCAATCTGACAGCGTCGTGCACCGCGGCGGCCCCGTGCGCGTTCAGTCGCTACAGCAATGCCGATCTGCGCCAGCGCCAGTTCAGCCAGGAACTCCAGCTTGTCGGGTCGGCGGGTGCCGTCGACTATGTCGCGGGCCTTTATTATTTCAACGAACATGTCAGCGACGACGCCGCGACCCCCGCATCGATGGGGGCGGTCGCGATCCTGAACAGCACCAACCAGATCATCGGGGCCAATTTCGTGCAGATTCCCTTCTGCACCGGGACAACGCCTGATTTCATCGGCGTTGCGGTCAGGGGCTGCACAATCGATCGGGCGTCGGAAGTCTTTTCGAAAAGCTATGCCGCCTATGGTCAGGCGACATGGAACGCGACCGACGCGCTGCACATCACGATCGGCGGCCGCTATACGCAGGACAAAAAGCGCGGGGCGCTCAAAATTTCGCGCGGAG
>JBEGPL010000153.1:0-7749 GCA_041181445.1 Pseudomonadota bacterium | reverse complement strand
ATTTGCGTTCACCACCGCGTGCAATCTGATCATGAAAACGCTGCCCGGCGAACGCTATCAGGCGCCCGATAGCAGCTGGAAGACGCGCGGTGCGGACGCGCCGCTGCGTGATCCGCGCTGTCCCTGAAATCATGCGCGAAAGTTGACGAAAAGGCCGCGTTCGCGCGGCCTTTTTTGCGCAGTGCAGCACAAGAGTTGACTTGTTGGATATGCATTTCTAAACGGACCCCGCCTCAGGGGCCTGACCAGTATTTTTCGGGCAAATCCGGTAGTCGCAAAGGTTGAATAAACCGGCGCTTTTGCAAGGAGTTGCGCGAATGTCTGGCAAGGAAACCGATCCGATCAGCGAAAACGGGGATTCGCGCCTTTCGACGCTTGAAGAGCGGCTGGAACGCGCCGAAGCCGCCGAAGCCGAACGGACGGGCGCGAACCAGCCGGTGGCGGATGCCAACGAACGGCTGGGCCAGCGCGTTCTTGCCGAATTGCTGGGCGGGATGATCGGGGGTGCCCTGTTCGGCTGGTTGATTGACCGGCTGGCGGGCACCGCGCCATGGGGCATGCTGGGGTTGTTGTTCGTGGGCATCATCGTCGCCTTTCGCAACATCATCCGCCTGTCAAAGCCCGGCGCAGGCCGGTGACGGGGAAAGTCGGCCACCGCGATGTTGCGGGTGTCGAACGACGAAGTTTTAGGGGTTTGCGACGTGGCTGCTGAACAATCCGGCAAAATCGATCCGATGCACCAGTTTGAGGTGTCGCCGATCTTTGACGGCTTCACAATCGGTGGCCAGCATATCGTGTTCACCAACAGTGCGCTTTGGATGATCCTGGCGGCGCTGGCGCTGGGTGTGTTCATGTGGGGCGGTCTGCGCCGCGAACTGATCCCCGGCCGCTGGCAGGCGGCGGTCGAAAGTTTCAGCGGCTTTATCAGCAGCATGATGATGGCGAATATCGGCACCGAAGGCCGCAAATATACGCCCTATGTGTTTTCGCTGTTCATGTTCATCCTGTTCTGCAACTTGCTGGGCATGTTGCCCATCGGCGTGCTGGGGCTGCACCCGTTCACGGTGACCAGCCATATCGCGATCACCGGGGTGCTCGCCGTGCTGTCGTTCAGCATCGTGCTGGTCGTCGGGTTCTGGCGGCATGGCCTGCACTTTTTCTCGCTGTTCGTGCCGCAAGGCACGCCGCTGCCGATGATCCCGATTATCGCGCCGATCGAATTTGTGTCGTTCATGGTTCGCCCCTTTTCGCTCGGACTTCGACTGTTCGTCGCGATGACGGCGGGGCATGTGCTGCTCAAAGTCTTGTCGGGCTTTGTCATCAACGGTTTTAACGCGGACACGCTGTGGCTGGGGTCGATTGTCAGCGTGTTGAGCTTTATCCTGATGATCGGGATCAGCGCACTTGAACTGCTGGTTGCGGGCATTCAGGCCTATGTTTTCGCGCTTTTGACATCGTTGTACATCAACGATGCTGTCAATTTGCACTGATTTTACAATAGTTTTTCAATCGATTTTACCAAGGAGAATTAAAATGGACGCAGAAGCAGCAAAGCTCATCGGTGCCGGTCTGGCAGCTATCGGCGCCGGCATGGCCGCGATTGGCGTGGGCAATGTGTTCGGCAGCTTTTTGGAAAGCGCGCTGCGCAACCCCGCAGCGGCTGATGGCCAGCAGGGCCGGCTGTTCATCGGCTTCGCCGCTGCCGAACTTCTTGGCCTGCTGGCGTTCGTTGTCGCCATGATCCTGCTGTTCGTCGTCTGAACCCGCCTCGGGGCGGCGCGCGTCGGCGATTTATCGCCGCGCCACCGCCCGTTGGCGCCTCATTTGCCGAAAGAGCATAGCTTATGCCTCAGATTGCTCAGCTGACCGAAGATAGCTGGTACCTGGTTTCGCAGCTGTTCTGGCTGCTGCTGGTGTTCGGCGGTATTTATCTGGTCATCGGACGCGGAATGCTGCCGAAGGTCGAATCGACGATTGACGCGCGTGACCGCAAAATCGCCGACGATTTGGCGGCGGCGAAAGCGGCGCACGCGCGTGCGGACGAGCTGGAAGCCAGCCACAACAGCGCCACCGATGCCGCGCGCGCCGATGCGCAAAAACTTGTGGCTTCGGCCAAGGCAAAGGCGGCCAGCGACAATGAAAAGAAGCTGGCCAAGGTTGATGCCGAACTGAACGACAAGCTGGGCGCGGCTGAGGCATCGATCAACGCGGCCAAATCGTCCGCGCTGGCCGAGATTGAGAATGTCGCTGGCGATGCCGCGCGCGACCTGGTTGCCAAATTGTCGGGCGTCAAAATCAGCGCAGCCGATGCTGGCAAGGCAGTAAAGGATGCGCTCCATGCTTGATATCATCCTGCTCGCCGAGGCCGCCGCCGAAACCGAACATGCCACGCCCAAGGCGTTTGGCATGGACGCGACCGTCTTTGTGTCGATCGCGATGCTGGTGTTTCTGGGCATTCTCGTCTGGAAAAAAGTGCCCGCGATGATCGCCGCGATGCTCGACAAGCGGATCGCCGAAATCCGGTCGCAGCTCGACGAAGCGACGACGCTGCGCACGCAGGCCGAGGCGCTGAAGGCCGAATATGAGGGCAAGCTCGCCGCCGCCGACAAAGACGCCGCCGACATGCGCGCGCGTGCCGAGGCAGAAGCGACGACCATCGTCGACAAGGCCAAGACCGATGCGATAAACCTGATCGCGCGCCGCAAGAAGATGGCCGAGGACCGGATTTCCGCCGCCGAAGCTGCGGCAATCGCCGATGTGCGCACGCGCACCGTGACCGCGGCAACCGCCGCCGCCGCCAGCCTGATCGCCGCAAAGCATGATGGCGCGGCCGACAAAGCACTGGTTGACGGCGCGATCAAGGCGCTGGCCGACTGATCCGATTTCGGACGTGCATCCGTGAAAAGGGCCCCGATACGGGGCCTTTTTTGCGCGGTCAGAAGCGGATCATGACCTTTCGCGCCAATGCGGGCGAGAGGCTGTAAACCAGCGTCAACAGCTTGACCATGCCCGCGTTGACCTGAGTCTTGCCGCTGCGGATTCCGTCGGCAATCTCGGTCGCACAGGCAACCGGCGATTGTTTCTTGCCGTCGCGCCCCGCCGTCATCTTGGTGTCGACAACCGGGGGCAGGGCCTCGATCACATGGACGTTGGTGCCGCGCAATTGATAGCGGATCGCCTGTGTATAGCTGCGCAGCGCCGCCTTGGTCGCGCAATAGACCGCGCCGCCCGCACGCGGGGCAATCGCCAGTCCCGATGTGACATTGACGATGGTCGCGGCGGGCTGCGCCTGTAGCGCGGGCAGCAAGCGGACGATCAGCTGGATCGGCGCGTTGAGGTTCAGGTGAATCGCCGCGTCGGCCGCCGCCAGATCGATGGTATCGTCCAGCATATGGTCGACGTTCGCCCCGGCATTGTTGACGAGCAGCGCCAGCGGCCGTCCTGCCAGTGCGCCGACGACCGCGTCGACACCGGCGGCGTGCGACAGGTCGGCGGCGATGACCTCAAATCCCTCAGCCGCCATGGCGGAAATCCGTTCAGGGGTTCGCCCGGTGACGATGACAATGGCGCCGCGTGCGCGCAGGATTCGCGCGAGTTCGCGACCGATGCCATCGGTGCCGCCGGTGACCAGTGCAAGCTTGCCGTTGACATCCATCGACCCATCTCCTTTGTGATTGCATCGCGTTCCACCCTTTTGCGTTCCGGATTGCAACTGAATTATGAGCCGCCCCGACGCCCCCGACCGTTTTCATGAAGAGAAGGCCGCTTACACCGTGCGCGGCGCGGGGGAGGCTGATCTGGAGGGCGGCGCCGCCGTCATCCGCACCGTGGCCAAAACATTGCCGCCCCGCCCCGGTGTCTATCGCATGATCGATGGCCGCGGCGATGTATTATATGTTGGCAAGGCGCGCGCGCTGAAAAACCGCGTGACCAATTATGCCCAGGTCGCACGGTTGCCCACGCGGCTTCAACGGATGGTGTCGCAGACACGGTCGATGGAGATTGTAACGACGGCGAGCGAGGCCGAAGCGCTGTTGCTGGAGGCGCAACTGATCAAGCGGTTCCGCCCGCCGTATAATGTGCTGCTGCGCGACGACAAAAGCTTTCCGTTCATCCTGTTGCGCACCGACCATGCGTTCCCGCGCGTCCAGAAACATCGCGGCGCGCGCAAGGCGAAAGGGCGCTATTATGGCCCGTTCGCCAGCGCGGGTTCGGTGACGAAGACGCTCAATGCGCTGCAAAAGACGTTCCTGCTGCGCAGTTGCAGCGACAGTTTCTTCACCAACCGCTCGCGCCCGTGCCTGCTGTATCAGATCAAGCGGTGCAGCGCGCCGTGCGTCGGGCGGGTGAGCGACGGCGATTATGCCGCACTGGTCGCCGACGCACGCGACTTTCTGGAGGGCAAATCGACGGCGGTGCAGAAACGGCTGGGGCAGGCGATGGAGCGTGCGTCGGACGCGCTCGACTATGAAATGGCGGCGGTGCTGCGCGACCGGCTGAAATCGCTGACTTTCATCCAGGGCAGCCAGGCGATCCACGCCGAGGGGCTGGGCGATGCCGATATTTTCGCGTTGGCGGGTGAGGGAGGGACGCAGTGCATAACCGGTTTCTTCATTCGCGGCGGCCAGAATTGGGGCCATCGCAGCTTTTTCCCCGGCCATGTCGACGGCGTCCCGCCCGACGAGGTGATGACCAATTTCCTGATGCAATTTTACGACGCGATGCCGCCGCCGCGCCTGATTTTGCTCGACCAGACCCCCGCCGATGCGGACGTGCTGGCGGAAGCGCTGTCCAGCATTGCCGAACGCAAGGTCGAACTGAGCGTGCCGCAGCGTGGCAGCCGCAAGCGGATGATCGATCAGGCGCGCCGCAACGCGGGCGAGGAACTGGCGCGGCGGCTCGCCGAAAGCACGAGTCAGGCGCGGATCGGGCGCGCGCTCGCCGACTTTTTCGATCTGGAGGCGCCGCCGCAGCGGATCGAAGTCTATGACAACAGCCATATTCAGGGCAGCAACGCGCTCGGCGCAATGGTCGTCGCCGGACCCGAAGGCTGGATGAAGGGCGCGTATCGCAAGTTCAACATCAAGCGCGGCGAGACCGTGCCCGGCGATGATTTTGCAATGATGCACGAGGTATTCACGCGGCGCTTTGCCCGCGCGGCAGAGGAAGACCCCGACCGTGATCGCGGCGAATGGCCCGATCTGGTGTTGATCGACGGCGGCAGAGGGCAACTCAACGCCGCGCTGGCCGCGCTGGGCGAACTGGGGATTGAGGATGTCGCGATGGTCGGCGTCGCCAAGGGGCCAGACCGCAACGCGGGGCGCGAGACTTTTTATATGCCCGACGGGCGCGAACTGACATTGCCGCCGAACAATGCCGTGTTGTTCCATATTCAGCGGCTGCGTGACGAGGCGCACCGCTTTGCCATCGGCGCGCACCGGGCCAAACGCGCCAAGGCGATGACGACCAGCCCGCTCGACGATGTGCCGGGCATCGGCCCCGCGCGCAAACGCGCGCTGCTGATGCATTTCGGCACCGCGCGCGCCGTGCGCGACGCCAGCCTGGAGGATTTGCAGCGCGCACCGGGGATATCGACGGCGACAGCGCAATTGCTGCACGATTTTTTCCATGCCGGTTGACGGCGCCGGCTGATGGCGGAAATTCGCACCTCTGCGATTGTCTGTTCGCTGCGCACGCACGGTGAAAACGGCGCGATTGTGCGGATGATGACCGAGAGTCATGGACTCGTCAGCGGCTATGTGCGCGGCGGGCGGTCGCGGCGGATGCGCCCCATATTGATGGCGGGCAACATCGTCGATGCGGTGCTGCGCGCGCGCACCGACGACCAATTGGCGGGAGCCAGCGTCGAACTGTTGCGCAGCCGCGCGGCGCTGATGCACGATCCGATGGCGGCGCTGGCGGTCGGCTGGGTAACCGGGGCGACGGCGGCGCATCTCCCCGAAGCCGCGCCCTTCCCGCCGTTACACAGTGCGCTCGACGGGGTGATTGGCGCGATTGAGGCGGCACCCGCGGCGCGCGGCTGGGCCGAGCCGCTGGCGCGGTTTGAATTGCTGCTGTTGTCCATGCTGGGTTTCGGGATGGATTTCGACCAGTGCGTCGCGACCGGCACCGCCGATGATCTCGCTTTCGTCAGTCCGAAAAGCGGCGGTGCGGTGTCGCGCGCGGCGGCGGCGGGGCTGGAGGGGCGCTTGTTTCCATTGCCGCCCTTTCTGCGCGGCGATGGCGGGGCGCAGTCGTTGACCGAGATTGTCCAGGCGCTGACCATCACCGGTCACTTCATCGCCAGCCACCTGCCCGATCCGGCGTGGACCGACCTGATGGCGGGGCGAGCACGGATGGTTGAGCGGCTGAAATGCGCGGTTGCGGACGGGGAAGCGGCTGCGTAAGGCCATCGCAATGGACGGATTGAAGGGACTTGCATGAAAATCCTGCTGCTCGCGGGCGACGGTATCGGGCCGGAAATCATGACGCAGGCAGAACGGGTGCTCGAAGCGCTCGACCTGCCCGGCGTCGTGCTGACCCGCGCGCTGGTCGGCGGCGCGGCTTACAAAGCTGTCGGCCACCCGCTGCCGCCCGAAACGCTCGGCGCCGCGCACAACGCCGATGCGATCCTGTTTGGCGCGGTCGGTGACCCCGATTGCGACGCGCTCGACCGTGCGTTACGCCCCGAACAGGCGATATTGGGCCTGCGCAAGGCGTTGGGATTGTTTGCCAATCTGCGCCCGGCCAAGATGTTCGCAGGGATGGAAGACGCGTCGGCGCTGCGTCCCGACGTCGCCGCCGCGATTGACCTGTTGATCATTCGCGAGCTGACTGGCGATGTCTATTTTGGCGAGAAGGGCCACCGGACGACGGCTGATGGCCTGCGTCAGGGCTATGACGTGATGGCGTATGACGAGGCCGAAGTGCGGCGCATTGCCCATATCGGTTTCCGCGCGGCAGCGGGACGGCGCGGTAAGCTGTGCTCGGTCGACAAGGCCAATGTGCTGGAAACGTCGCAGCTGTGGCGGACGGTGGTGACTGAGGTTGCCGCCGATTACCCGCATGTCGCGCTGAGCCACATGTATGTCGACAATGCCGCGATGCAGTTGGTGCGCGACCCCGGCGCGTTCGACGTCGTGCTGACCGGCAATCTGTTTGGCGACATACTGTCGGATCAGGCGAGCATGTGCGTCGGATCGATCGGACTGCTGGCCAGCGCGTCATTGAACGAGGGCGGGTTTGGGCTGTACGAACCGATCCATGGCAGCGCCCCCGACATTGCAGGCCAGGGCATCGCCAATCCGATGGCGATGATCCTCTCGCTCGCGATGCTGCTGCGCCACAGTTTCGGGCGCGAGGCCGAGGCAGCGCGGATCGAAGCGGCGGTCGCAGCAGCGTTGGCGGCGGGCGCGCGCGGCGGCGATCTGGGTGGCAACATGGGCACGGTCGCCATTGGCGATGCGGTGCTGGCGCAATTGACGGGAACGGACGCATGAAAAAGACCACGGGCATGGATCGCCGAGTGACCAAGGGCTGGCGTCCGGCGACGCAGGCCGTGCGCGGCGGCACATGGCGCAGCGAACATGGCGAAACGTCGGAGGCGCTGTTCCTGACGTCCGGCTATACTTACGACGACGCCGAAACGGTCGCGGCGCGCTTTGCCGGTGAAGACGCGGGGATGACATATTCGCGTTTGCAGAATCCGACCGTCGCGATGCTGGAGGAACGGATCGCGCTGATGGAAGG
>JBEGPL010000152.1:0-3653 GCA_041181445.1 Pseudomonadota bacterium | reverse complement strand
GCGACGCGGCTGGCGGACGGACTTCGGCACCCTCAACCCGGTCCGAATTTTCCGTTTGGCCCAAGCTATGGCTATCATTTCGACGCCCACAAGTTGAGCGCGTTTTTGCGTAACTGGGCTGTGCAGAAGGGTGTAGCGCACCTCCAGCGCAAGGTCGCAGAAATTGCGCGCAGCGAAAACGGCGATGTCGCGGCGCTTGTCTGCGACGACGGGGAACGCATCGAAGGCGATATCTTCGTCGATTGCTCCGGTTTTGCCGCGGTGATTGCACAGCGTGCGATGGGCGCACGCTTCGTGGACTTTGGCGACAATCTGTTCAATGATCGTGCGGTCGTCATGCCGTCGATGCACAGCGGCCCGTTCAAGTCACAGACTGATAGTTTTGCCATGCGCGCCGGATGGCGCTGGTCGATCCCGCTGACAACCCGCGTCGGCAACGGCTATGTCTATTCGTCGCAACACGTCTCGGACGATGCAGCCGAGGCGGAGCTTCGTGCCGCAATCGGGATGACGGATAGTGACCAGCCTGCACGCGTCCTGAAAATGCGGGTCGGGCGCGTGGAAAAATGCTGGACCGGCAATTGTCTCGCCGCCGGTCTTGCGCAAGGCTTTGTCGAGCCGTTGGAGGCGACGGCGCTACACATCGTGATCGCAACTGCACTCGAATTTGCACGCGCATATGAAAATGGCGGATTTTCGGCGAAGCACCGTGAAGCGTTCAATATGCAGGCGACCGCGCGCTATGAGGGCATCCGCGATTACATCGTCGCGCATTACCGTATGAACCAGCGCACCGATTCGCAATATTGGCGCGACAACGCTGGCAACGAAGCGCTCTCGGATGGGCTAAAGGCGATGATAACGGCCTGGTTCACCCATGGTGACTTGGAAACGGCAAATGTGGAGGCATATGGCGAACCGCACTATTCGGCGATGAGCTGGCACGCTTTGTTTGCAGGCTATGGCACGTTTCCGCCTGTCGAAAAGATGCAGCCGCTGCCACTGGGCAGCGCGGGCGCCGATCTTCAGGCGGTCAGCGCGATGCTGGACGCATGCGAACATAATTTTGCCGACTTTGCTGTCATGCGAAAGGGTGCCGACGCCGCGGCATGATGCGCGGGGCATGGGACATCCCCCGACCATAGTGTGATTTTTCGCACCAATCGGCCGCGCCGGTTGCCTCGCGCGGGCAGCGGTGGCAGCTTCGCAGCTTCGCGCTGGGGCAATGCAATGCATTGCAAAATGGGTAGGGGACCAAAGTGTACGATATCAGCAGCAAGACGATCGACGGCATCACCGATCTGGTCGTCGTCGCGCCGATCCGCGAAGGCTTTATCAACGCCTATGAAAATGTCACTTATGCGACGCGGTTGAAGCTGGTCGCGGAGGCGCTGAACCGCGTGCGCGTGTCGGCACGCGAGCATGAGCGGGTGACGCCCTATTCGGACGTAACCGAACGCATTTTGACGCTGCTCGATTTCCGCGTCGGCATCATCGACAAGGATGTTTTCGCGCTCAGCACGCCGCAACACATGCGCACTGCGGGCGCATATGAAACGGCTGACACCCGCCAGGATCTGGTGCTGGCAAGCCGCCGCTACCTGTATCTGACGGCAACCTTTGACGGGGCGTGGGAGCCCTATATGCGGCTGATCTGGAACCCGCTGGGCCCGTTCCTCGACCTGCTGTTCTGTAACTGTGACGGCTATGTCACCGCGACCGACCACAGCTTTGCCGAATATGCGCAATGGGTGCGCGACAACCAGATGGACAGTTCGATCTTTTATGCCACCACGGGGCTGACGATCCGCGACCATCTTTACCTGTCGCGGCTGGAAAAATTGCAACGCAGCGGGGGGTCGTCGCTGGCGCTCGCCGAAATGGTCATGGCCAACCCGGAGGACGAAGCGGCGCGGACCCGCGAAGGGCATCGGCGCAAGGCGGTCGAGCTGGGGCTCGAGGCGCTGACGGTGCTGTACAAGCTGGCCGATTATTTCCCGCCGCAATGGATGACCGGCGACGCCGGGGGTCTGGCGGAAATGGCCGAGGGGCATCGCCTGGCACAGGTTGCCCGCGACCTGCTCAAGGGGTGGGACGAGATTACCCGGGCGCTCGACACGCTGCCCCCCGAACATCCGCAGGCGCAGCGCTGGGCGATGGCACAGCAGATTTATCGCGAACCGCTCAAGTGGTTCCGCACCGGCGTGGTCGAACTGGACAAGCGGAAAGCGGCACAGACAGCGGCGGCGCGGCCCGACCCGCCCTTTGACATGCGCGAGGTGCAGGGCGGCATATTGACGGTCGCGGGCAAACGCGAGACGCCCGTGCAACATGGTGCGCTGATGCTGTTTACGGTGCGCAATGGCAAAGCGGCACGCGCCTTTTTGAAGGCGCAGTCTTTTCATTTCGCGGCCGGCGACGGCGCCGACAGCCCCGACGGCCTGTTCCGGACGGTCGCTTTCACCGCCAACGGCCTGTTGCGGCTGGGCCTGTCGCCCGACGTCGTCGACCGCTTTCCGTCCGAGTTTCGCGAGGGCATGGCGACGCGTAGCGGCCAGTTTGGCGACATGCGCGAAAACCATCCGCGCAACTGGATTTTGCCCGAACGCAATGGCCCGGCGCTGGTCGGCCGCGTGCCGGGCGATGTGCGGCTTCCGCCGGTGTCGCTGGAGGAAGTCGACTTCATCCTGCAAATACGCAGCACCAGCCCCGACCGCGCCATGCTTGACGCCGCGATCACGAAGCTGGCCGCCGACGCCGCTGACGGTGCCTCGCTGGAGGCGGTCGAATGGATGGAAGGAAGCTATGACCCGGTCACCGGCCGTTTCCGTGACCATTTCGGCTTTGCCGATGGCGTGAGCCAGCCCAAGCCGAACCTGCCGGACGCGCCCGCAGCCAAGGGCGGCAACGGCGGCGCGGCGCGCAATGGCGATGCGGTGGCGCTCGGCGAAATATTGCTGGGCTATGGCAATGATCATTTTGACCATGCACCCGGGCCGTTCGCGGCCGAGCCGCAATGGCGCGCGAAATATCGCACGTTCGCGCAGGAATTGCAGCAAAACGGCAGTTATCAGGTCATTCGTAAAATTGGCGAAGAGGTCGACGTGTTCGAAAACTGGCTGGCGGTTCAGGCGGCGCAGATCAATGCCGACCATTGTCTGCTCAGCCCGATGACCGCGGAGCAGCTGAAAGCGCTGGTGCTGGGCCGCAACGCCGACGGCACGTCGTTGCTGACGACCGGTGCGGGCGGCGAAAACGACTTTGACTATGAACATGATGGCAAGGGGCACGGCTGTCCCTTTGCCGCGCATGTCCGCCGTGCCAACCCGCGCAAGCCGGAATTTGACCGTCCCGGGCCGCGCCTGTTGCGGCGCGGGCTGCGTTTTACCGAAGGCCCGGCCGACCGGCCGCGCCGGGGGCTGATGTTCATTGCCTATAACGCCAGCATCGCCGAACAATATGAAGTCATTCAGCGCTGGTTGAACGGCGGCAACAGCACGGGCATCGCCGCCGCCCACAATGATCCGCTGACCGGTGTTCAGCCCAAGGAGGATGCGGGCGTTTTCCGCTTTGTCGTGCAGGGCCGCCACCACCCGATCGCCGTCGAGGTCGAACTGCCACGCGTCCGGGGGCTGGTCCCCGGCGTGCCGCTC
>JBEGPL010000151.1:0-9372 GCA_041181445.1 Pseudomonadota bacterium | reverse complement strand
TTCAGGCGCTCGGCGCCAAGGCCTATTGGAACCAGTTCCCCGATGCGCCCGACTATGTCGTCATGTTCGTTCCCGGCGAACATTTCCTCGCCGCCGCGCTCGACCATGATCCGGCGCTGTGGGACTATGCGTTTGATAAAAAAGTGCTGCTCGCCACGCCGACCAATTTGATCGCGATTGCGCGGACGGTGGCGGCGGTGTGGCGGCAAGAGAAGCTGGCGGGGCAGGCGCGCGAGATCGCGGCGCTGGGCAAGGAGCTTTATGCGCGCATGGCGACGATGGGGTCGCATATCGCAAAGGTCGGCAAAAATCTGGATCAGGCAACGGGGGCCTATAATGCCTTTGTCGGCAGTTTCGAATCACAGGTGCTGACGCAGGCGAAGCGGTTCGAGGCGCTCGACATCGACACCGGCGACCGCGAAATCGCGCCGCTTCCGATCGCCGAACAATCAGCGCGGCCGCTGGCAAAACTGGTCGCGCCCCCGCCATCGGCGGTCAACGACGCGCAGGGATAGCGCGCTCCCGCTACCGTGCGGGCGCCAAAAGCATCGAAACGCCGCCCGGCGCCATCAGCAACATCGCGCCATCGTCGAGGAAACGGATGCTCATCGGCTTGGCGAGCAGCGCGGTGACCGCATTCTCCTGCGCCATCCGGTCGGGCGCGCACGCCATCCGCGTCGCCATGATCGGCCCGGCGGTCAGCCGCGTGCCGTCGGCGACATACGATGCGCTCAGCCGGTTGCATCCCGCCGTGCCGCTCATCATACCCGCCGAAAAGCTGAGCATCGCGGGCGCATCCTTGATCGTGTCGACCCCGGCAATCTGGGCAATCCGCCAACTGGTGCCATGAAGATCGGCGGGCGGCAGCACGCGGCCGCCGCAGCCGCGATAGTTTTTCCCCGCCGCCGCAACCGTCACCGTATCGGCGTAACGCCGCGGGCTCAGCGCGTCATCGCACGGCGCCTTGGTCACATCGACGGTCAGCGCATCGGTGACATAGCGCATACCATTGAAACTGGGGCGTCCGCCGGGGTTGGCGATGATCATGGGCACGGCGTCGGGGCCGGTGATGAAGTTGAGCCGGGCGTCGGTAATCTCCAGCACCCACGGCGCGTCGCTGCCCACCGCCAGATAGACGCGATCGGTCGCGTTCCCGGTCGGGCGTGGGGCGGGCGCGGTGCCGGCACAGGCGGCGAGCAGTGCCGCAAGCGGGGCGATGGCGGCGAATCGGGTCAGGGCGTGGGTCATGACTATCTTTCTAGCGGCGCCATTCTGGCAGTGCGATGAACGGCCCCGCAACGGTCAACGTCGCCGCTGGTTCAAGACCTCATAGGCCATCACGGCGGCGGCGACGGCGGCGTTCAGACTGTCAGCGCGGCCCAGCATCGGCATTTTGACGCGTATGTCGGCGGCGGCGGCATAGTCCGGCGGTAAACCCTGCGACTCGTTGCCGATCAGGATGAAGGTCGGCGCAGCATAGCGCACCGCCTGATAATCGACCGCCCCATCCAGGCTGGTCGCGACCAGCTGGCCGGGGCCTGACCGCAGCCATGGCAAAAATTCATCCCACCGCGCCTGCACCACGACCTGGGTGAACAGCGCGCCCATGCTGGCGCGCACCGCCTCGACGCTGAACGGATCGGCGCAATCGTCGATCAGGATCAGCCCGCCCGCGCCGACCGCGTCGCCCGTGCGGAGCATCGTGCCCAGATTGCCGGGATCGCGCAGCCGTTCGGCAACCAGCCAGATCGGCGCGATGCTGCGGTCGATATTCGCCAAGGGCATGGCGCGGTCGGGATAAATGCCGACGACCGTCTGGGCATTGTCCTTGCCCGACAGTTTCGACAGGATCGCGGGCGTTGTGGTGACGACAGTGCCGCCGTCGGCCTGCACCGCGTCGACCATCGCACCGACCAGCGGATGCACCGGCGCACCGGCCGCCATGAACAACCAGTGCGGCAGCACGCCGACATCGCGCGCTTCGGTCAGGATGCGCAGCCCTTCGGCCAAAAACAGGCCTTCGGTCTTGCGATGCTTTTTGTCGCGCAACGCTTTCATCCGCTTGATCAGCGGATTGCCGAAACTTTCGATGTGCTGAATGTCATCCATCGCGGCGATCAATCCTCGCCAAAGCTGTCCTTGACCAGCCCGACCAGTTTGAGCAGCGCCGATTCGGCCCCCGCGCCCGACGTGTGGATGGTGATGTGATCGCCCTTGGCCGCGCCCAGCATCATCAATCCCATAATCGATGTGCCATTGACGCGCGACCCGTCCTTTTCGACCTCGACCGCGACATCGTCAGGCAGGCGGCTGACAAAGGTGACGAATTTGGCGCTGGCGCGCGCGTGCAGCCCGCGCTGGTTGGTGATCTGGACGGTCTCGCTGAGCGCCGTCACAGGCGCGCGCCCAGCATGTCCGACGCGACCGAGATATATTTCTGTCCCGCCTCGCGCGCGGCGGCGACGGCGTCGTGGACGTCCATGACCTTGCGCGCGCTCTCCAGCCGGATCAGCATCGGCAGATTGATCCCCGCGATCACTTCAACGCGGCCGGGAATCAGCAGCGATATGGCCAGATTGGACGGCGTGCCGCCGAACAGATCGGTGAGCAGGATGACGCCATGCCCCTGGTCGACGCGGGTGATGGCCTTGGCAATGTCTTCGCGGCGCACTTCCATATTGTCATTCGGGCCGATGCACACCGTCGCGACCGCCTTTTGCGGGCCGACGACATGTTCCATCGCGATGACAAATTCCTCGGCCAGCCGCCCGTGCGTGACCAGCACCAGTCCCAGCATTTTTTGCAACTTGTTATCCGGCATGGCCGTCTTTCATCTTCAAGGTCCCGGTTGCTGCGGCGCGCGGGGGTTGGCCCTCAAGCGCATCTTGCGGGGTGGAGTCAAGGTTGCGGTGCATCACGCTGGGTGAATAGCCGGCGGCGCGCAATGTGCGCGCGACCCTTTCGGCAACATGAACCGAGCGATGACGCCCGCCGGTGCAGCCAAAAGCGATGGTGACATAGCTTTTGCCCTCGGCCGCATAACGCGGCAAAAGCTTGATAATCAGTGCTTCGATGTCGGCCAGCGTGTCGGCATAGGCCGGGTCGGCCATGACGTAGGCCCCGACATCTTCATCGAGTCCCGTTTTGGGCTTGAGCACAGGGTCCCAATGCGGATTGCGCAGATAGCGCATGTCGAACACCAGATCGGCATTGCGCGGCAGACCGCGGGCAAAACCAAAACTGGCGATATTGAGCACGGTTCCCACACTCGAATCGCGCGCAAAACGCAGCCGGACTTCCTGTTGCAGGTCGTTGCTGCTGCTGTTGGTCGTGTCGATGACATGTTCGGCCCAGCGGCGCAGCGGCTCCATCATCTCGCGTTCGCGCGCGATGCCATCTGCGGCGGGACGGTCGTCGGCCAGTGGGTGCCGCCGCCGCGTTTCGGAAAAGCGGCGCTCCAGTTCGACCCCGGCACAATCGAGAAACAGGGTTTCGATTGACGCAGCATCGCCCCCCGCGCTCTCGCGCAGCGCCTTGATTCGTTTGACCAGCGCCGCGGGTTGAAACCCGCGGGTTCGGCAATCGATGCCGATGGCAAGCGGACGGCGGCCGTCGCCGCGGCGCGGATTTGGCGCATCGAGCAGCGCTTCGAGCAGCGAGACGGGCAGATTGTCGACGACTTCCCAGCCCAGATCCTCAAGCACTTTCAACGTCGTCGATTTGCCCGCGCCCGACAGGCCGGTGACCAGCAAAATCTCCGACGCCAGTGTCATGGTCGTGCGGCGGCCAGCGCCTGTTCGACGGCGATTTCGACTTTGATCGGCGCCGATGTTTCAAACGCGTTCAGCAGCACGATCGGCACGTCGACCCCTGCAAAGGGTTCGCGCATCGCCGGATTGGGCATGCGTTCATAACGTTCGGTCAACCGCACCGCGATCGCGATGGGCACCATGCCGCGCCACGGCCGCTCGACAATGCCGACGCCGCGCACTTCGATCTTGCCGGCCAGCGTCGCGGGCGGCGATGCCAGCAACCGCCCGCCGCGCGTGGTCAGCGCGGTCTGGTCATCGCTGACCAGCACCGCCCCGCGATCAATCAGCCGCAGCGCCAGGTCGGACTTGCCGGTGCCCGACTGGCCAAGCAGCAGCACGCCATGCGCCCCGATGGCGATACAGGTGGCGTGAACGGTTTGAATGTCGCCCGCATCGGGGCTGGTTTTGGTTCGGGAAAACATGACCGCACCCTATCGGCGGGTCAACGCGGTGACAAGGTGCCGCAAGGGTGCCGCAAGCGATGGGTTATCCCGCTTCGGGTCACGCGGTGGTGCGGCATTGGTCAGGCGGCGGCCGCGGGCAGAGTGATGATGAAACAGGCCCCGCGCCCGCCATCTTCGCGTTCACACACGGTGATGCTGCCTTGATGCCCCTCGATCACCGTGCGCGCAATCGCCAGCCCCAGCCCGCTGTGCTGGCCAAAAGCCTCATCCGACGGGCGCACGCTGTGGAACCGGCGAAATATGGCCTCGCGCTGGTCGGCGGCGACGCCGGGGCCGTCGTCTTCGACCCGGATGCGCACATCGTCACCGACCCGCGTCGCCGCCACCCGCACCAACCCGCCCGGACGGGCAAAGGAATGTGCATTGTCGATGACATTGCCGATGGCGCGCTCCAACCGTCCGCTGTCGCCCAAAACAAGGGCCGTGCCCTTGCGCGGGCGGGCGTAGGCGAGCTGTGGCTTGCTGCTTTCGGGCGCGATCCGCCGCTGGCGGTCGGCGAGCAGAGCCTCGACCATCGCCCCGACATCGATCCGTTCAAAGCGCGACCGCGACAATTGTGCGTCCATCCGCGACACTTCCGAAATATCGGTAATCAACCGGTCGAGCCGTCGGACATCGTCGGCGGCAATCGCCAGCAATTGCGCGCGCTGCGCCTCCTGCGCTACATTGCCCAGCCCGTCGATGGCTGAGCGCAGCGACGCAATCGGGTTTTTCAGTTCGTGCGTCACATCGGCGGCGAAATGTTCGCCGGCGTCGATGCGTTCACGCAGCGCCTGTGTCATGTCGCTGAGCGCCCGTGCCAGCGTGCCGATTTCGTCGCGGCGGTCGGGCAGGCGCGGCACCGTCACTTCGCGGGCGCGGCCCAGCCGCACCCTGACCGCCGCGCGCGCCAATTTGCGCAGCGGCTGCACAATTGTCCGGGCCAGAAACAGCGACAACAGGACCGACGCGATCAATGTGATCGCCAGAACGATGCCCAGCCGCAACCGTTCGGCGCGCACCGTGGTGGTGATCGACCGGGCGTTGGTGCTGAAAAACATCTGTTCGCCGCTGTCGGCATCGAAAACTGCGGCGCTGACCATTGGCGTGCGGTCGGGCGCATAGCGGAACCGGGCTTCGGCGCGGCCGCTGGCGCGCGCGGCGGCCAATTCGGGCCAGGCGGCGGCCACATCGGGCGCTGGTTCGACAAAGGCCGCCGGGTTGGGCGCGCCGACGATCCAGTCGATGCCGCGGTCCATCGCCCGCGCCACCGATTTGCGCCATGGTTCGCCGGTCGTCCCGCGCACGCGGTAATTGGGAACGGCGAGCGCGAAGCTGTCAGCCAGCTTTTGACCGGCGCGGTCATAGATGCGGATGCGCCCCTCGCTGGCGCGGGCGAAATCACGCACGATGGCGTCGCGCGATGCACCCGATGCGCTGTCGAGCGCGACGTCGAGCAACACCAGCTCGCGCACCGCCGTCGCTTCGCGGGCGTCGACCAGCCGCGTGCGGTAACTGTCGAGATAAAAGATTCCCGCTGCCAGCATCGCAATGGCGACAATGTTCACCACCAAAATGCGCGTCGTCAGCGACCAGCGCGCCGACCAGAACAGCGGCGCTTCGCCGACTTCCGGATCAATCGCCGACAAAGCGATATCCAGCCCCATAGAGCGTGTCGATGGCGTCGAATTCGGCGTCGACCTCGCGGAACTTGCGGCGCAATCGCTTGATATGGCTGTCGATGGTGCGGTCGTCGATATAGACATCGTCCTGATAGGCGGCATCCATCAGCTGGTTGCGGCTTTTGACGATGCCGGGACGGACGGCGAGCGTTTCCAGGATCAGGAATTCGGTCACGGTCAGCGTGACGTCGCGGCCGTCCCATTGCACGCGGTGGCGCGCCGGGTCCATCGACAGGCGGCCGCGCGCAATCGGTTCGGGCACAGGTTCATCGTCGGCGGCGGTCGCGGCGCGGCTGGCATCGCTGCGGCGCAGAATTGCGCGGATGCGCGCGACCAGCAGCCGCTGCGAAAAGGGTTTGGCGATATAATCGTCGGCGCCCATCGCCAGACCCAGCGCTTCGTCGATCTCGTCGTCCTTTGACGTCAGGAAGATGACCGGCACATTGTTCTTTTCGCGCAGCCGCCGCAGCAGCTCCAGCCCGTCCATCCGCGGCATTTTAATGTCGAACACCGCCAGATCGGGCGGATTGTCGATCAGCGGGCGCAGCGCCGCCTCGCCGTCATTGTAAATGCGCACGACAAAGCCCTCGGCCTGAAGCGCGATCGACAGCGATTGCAGGATGTTGCGGTCATCATCGACGAGCGCAATGGTGGCGGACATGGTCCCTCCCGGCAGGATGTAGCGCGTAAATCGCCGCCGCCTGTTAGCCAATGCGGCCCCGCATTGCAAAGGGCAGGGCGAACAGCGGCACCGCGATGATGACCGAAGGGTGAAAATTGTGCGATTTTGCTTTTGACGCCCGTGACATTGCTGGCTAACGGACCCTCAATTCCTGCGCAGGGACAAGGTGGCGTGCCGATGCCAGAAATGGCGGTGGTGCGATCGGCGACCTTGTTTGTGCATACGTATGCGCGCCCGGCCCCTCGGCTTGCGGCGCAAACCGGACTGAAAGGTATGATCCGATGACCATGATCAGCATCAGCGGGACCCCGCTGACCCTCGCCAGCACGCCGCGCAGCAATTTGTTGCCCGCGGCACTGGTCGAGGACGCGATCCGCCATGGCGAAGGCATGCTGGCAAAGGACGGCCCGCTGGTCGTCGCCACCGGCGCGCACACCGGCCGGTCGGCCAAGGACAAATTCATCGTCCAGGATGATGAAACGCGCGACACCATCTGGTGGGGCAAGACCAATGTGCCAATGACGCCCGATCATTTCGCCGCGCTCAAGGCTGATTTTTTCGCGCATCTCGCGGCGCGCCCGCGACTTTACCGCCAGGATCTGTTCGGCGGATCGCAGCCCGAGCACCGCGTGTCGGTGCAGGTGTTCACCGAGTTCGCGTGGCACAGCCAGTTCATCCGCACGTTGCTTGTCCGCCCGAACACAGAGGAACTTGCGGCGTTTGCGGCCGAATATACGATCATCGACCTGCCCAGTTTCCGCGCCGACCCGGCGCGCCACGGCTGCCGCAGCGAAACCGTCATCGCGGTGAACTTCACCGAGAAGCTGATCCTGATCGGCGGCACCGCCTATGCCGGCGAGATGAAGAAATCGGTGTTCGGCATTTTGAACTATCTGCTCCCGGCGCACGGCGTGATGCCGATGCATTGTTCGGCGAACATCGGCGCAGGCGGCGACACGGCGGTTTTCTTTGGCCTGTCGGGCACGGGCAAGACGACATTGTCGGCCGATGCCAGCCGCACATTGATCGGCGATGACGAACATGGCTGGTCGGACACCGCCGTCTTCAACTTCGAAGGCGGCTGCTATGCCAAGATGATCCGGCTGTCGGCCGAAGCCGAGCCCGAGATTTTCGCGACATCAAAGCGATTCGGCACGGTGCTCGAAAATGTCGTCATGGACCCCGTAACGCGCGAGCTGGATTTTGACGATGCCAGCCTCGCGGAAAACAGCCGCGGGTCTTATCCGATTGATTTCATTCCCAATGCGTCGATGGAAAATATGGGACCGGTGCCGCGCACCATCATCATGCTCACCGCCGACGCCTATGGCGTGTTGCCGCCAATCGCGCGGCTGACCCCCGATCAGGCGATGTATCACTTCCTGTCGGGCTATACCGCGCGCGTCGCCGGCACCGAGATCGGCGTGACCGAGCCCGAGGCGACCTTTTCGACCTGTTTCGGCGCGCCGTTCATGCCGCGTCACCCCAGCGTCTATGGCAATTTGCTCAAGGAACGCATCGCCAAAGGCGGCGTGCAATGCTGGCTGGTCAACACCGGCTGGACCGGCGGCAAGGCGACGATGCCGGGGATCAACCGGATGCCGATCAAGGCGACTCGCGCGCTGCTGAACGCGGCGCTCGACGGCAGCCTGAACCATGCGGCATTCCGCAAAGATCCCTTCTTCGGCTTTGACGTCCCGGTCGCGGTTGAAGGCGTCGATGCAAGGATGCTCGATCCGCGCGCGGCGTGGGCAGATGCGGCGCAATATGACGCGACGGCGCAACAATTGGTCCAGCAATTCATCGCCAATTTCGCCGACTTTACCGACCATGTCGACGAAGGCGTGCGCCAAGCCGCACCGCAAGCGGCATAGTTGACCCGGAAAACACCGGGTCGTTCAAGGACCCGGAGTTTCCCATGACGACCGACTTTAGCCCCCGACTTTTTGCCAGCGACGCCGCCGTGCGCCGCGTTGGCACCGGACTGCTCGCCCGCACCCTGCCGCGCCCTGCATGGACGCACGAGGCGCATCTTGCCGCCTGTGTGTGGCTGATGCGCGCGCGGCCCGACATTGCGCCCGAACGCGACCTGCCCGCGATTATCCGCGCCTATAATGTCAGCGTGGGCGGGGTGAATGACGACACGCAAGGCTATCATGAAACGCTGACCCAGCTCTATATTGCCGGGGTGCGCGCGCATCTGGCCGAATTGCCCGCTGAAACGCCGCTGGTCGACGCCGTCAATGCGCTGATCGCGTCGCCGCGCGGCGCGCGCGACTGGCCGCTGACACTCTATTCGCGCGACCTGTTATTTTCGGTTGCGGCGCGGCGGGGCTTTGTCGCGCCTGATCGCAAGGGACTCGGCGCAGCGTAGCTGCTAAATCGGGCGAGTCGCGCGCGCCTTTCGCGCACCGGAACAAGGAGAATGAATATGGGTATGCTCGACGGAATTTTGGGACAAATCGGCGGCATCGATCAAATTGCGGGCTTGGCGTCCAAGGTTGGGCTGAGCGAAGAACAAGTCAAATCAGCAATGGCCGCGCTGGGCAAATCGCACGCCGAACCCGGCGACACGGTCGAAGGCGCCGCCGCCGCGACCGGCCTGTCCATGGATTCGCTCAAAAATCTGGTCGGCCAGATGGGCGGCGAAGACGCACTGGGCAAGATATCTTCGATGATCGACCGCGACGGCGACGGCAATCCGCTCAACGACCTCAGCGGCATCGTCAGCGGCCTGTTCGGCAAGAAATAGG
>JBEGPL010000150.1:0-2748 GCA_041181445.1 Pseudomonadota bacterium | reverse complement strand
ATGACCGAAATCGAAGCCTTCATCGCCGCGAAGCGCGCGGCGGGATGCGCCATCGATGTGCGCGTGACGATGCTGCTCGCGGCGGCGTTTCTGCGCTAACCCGGCTTTGGCCCGCCGCGCGCCAGCGCCGCCTTGGTCTTCAAACTTGCGACCGCCGCCGTCGGGTCGTCGGGCCAGGCATGTTTGGGATATTTGCCGCGCATATCCTTGACCACATCGCGCCAGCTGCCCGCCCAGAACCCCGGCAGGTCGCGTGTCGTCTGCACCGGGCGATGCGCGGGCGAGGTGAGCGACAACAGCAGCGGCACTGGCGGCGACCCGACCACCGGATGTTCGGTCTGGCCAAACATTTCCTGAACCCGCGCCGTCATCGTCGGCCCCGCTTCCGCGCCATAGTCGATCGCGTGTGTTACGCCCGCCGGGGTGGTAAATCTGGGCGGTGCGGTGCGGTCCAGCGCCTGTTGCGCGGGCCAGTCGAGCAGATTGACGAGCCCCTGTGCCATGGCCGCATCGTCGCCATCGCGCAGCCCGCTGCACCGCGCCAGCACCGGCGCCAGCCAGTCGTCGACCCGCGCCAGCAGCGCCGGTTCAGCCAGCGTTTTAACACCGGCATAGCGCGCACGGTCGCGCAGGGCCCGTGCCATGGGTCCAAAGGCCAGCAGGGCCAGTCCGTCCGCCCGTACCGCGTCGATGCGCGCCGCCACATCATCCTGACCATCGCCGCGCGGCGCGGGCACCGCCGCCAGCGTGATTGCACCCAGCTTTCGCGTCTGCATCCGGTTCACGCGGTCGCTCGCCGCATCATAGCGGCAGGTGCGCAAGCTGGTGATCTGATCGGACAGCAGCCGCATCACATCACCCTCGCGGATCGGCGCCGCCGCCAATATCCGCGTGCCCGCATTGCCGCCCTGTGCATCGGCGATGGCCAGCCATTCATGGGCGGCCAGCGGGTCGGCGGGGTCAATAGCATAGGCGCGCCCGCCGACGCTCAGATAGTCGCCCGCCCCCTTGCGCCGCCGCTTTGCGACGCGGTCGGGATAGGCAATGGCGATCAGTTCGCCGATCATCGCGTCGTCGGTCGCGCTCGCGTCACCGCTGCGGCTGCTGACCAGCGCCGCCAGCCGCCGTGCCAGTCGCCACGCACCCTCCGCCCGTTCGCCGCGCGCACGCCGCCAGCCGCGCAGTCGCACCTCCAGATCGGCATCATAGCCGCCCAGCCCGCGCTCGCTGAGCAGCACCGCGACTTGACCTGCAAGCGCCGCCAGATCCGCCTCGCCCGCGCGCACCAACATGTGCGCCAGCGCGGTCGGCAGCGGTATGCGCGCCAGCGTTGCCCCATGGTCGGTGATCCGGCCACTCTCTTCGACCGCGCCGATCAGCGCCAGTCGGCGCCGCGCACTCGCCACCCCCGCCGGGGTTGGCGGTTCCAGCCAGTTGAGCTGGCGCGGGTCGACAATGCCCCAACTGGCGCAGTCGAGCACCACCGGCATCAGTTCGGATTCATGGATTTCGGGGGGTTCAAAACGCGGCATGCCGACGCTCGCAGCTTCTTCCCACAACCGATACGCGACCCCCGGCCCCTGCCGCGCGGCGCGGCCCGCGCGCTGGACGGCGGCGGCCTGACTGGCGCGTTCGGTGACCAGCCGCACCATGCCCGCGCCATGGTCGAACCGCGGTCGCCGTGCCATCCCGCTGTCGATGACGATGCGCACGCCGTCGATGGTCAGACTGGTTTCGGCGATGCTGGTCGACAGGATCAGCTTGCGGCGGCCGACGCGGTCGCGGACCAGCGCCGCTTGCTGCAATGCGGGGTCGCTCGCGCCATGCAGCTTGTGGACGACCAGCGGCAGGCGGCTCTTTTCAATCAGTCCGGCGACGCGTTCGATGTCGCCGATGCCCGGCAGGAACGCCAGCATGTCGCCCTCTGCCTCGTCGCTCACCGCCGTGCGCACCGCGCTGACCATCGCGTCGGCGAGCGACTGCGTGCCCGCGCGCGGCACGTGGCGCAGCGTCAATTCGTGCATCCGCCCCTTGCTTTCGATCACCGGTGCGCCGCCCAGCAACGCCGAAAAGCGCGCGCCGTCCAGCGTCGCCGACATCGCCACAATCCGCAGGTCGTCGCGCAGCCCCTGTTGCACGTCCATTGCCAGCGCCAGTCCGAAATCGCCGTCGAGACTGCGTTCGTGGACTTCGTCAAACAGCACCGCGCTGACCCCTTTCAGGTCGGGATCGGCGAGCAGCCGGTTGCGGAACAGGCCATAGGTCATAACCAGCAACCGCGTGCCGGGGCCATGTTTGCTGTCGAGCCGCGTCGCATAGCCGATGCGCCCGCCGACCGGCTCGCCCGCCAGCGCCGCCATCCGCTCGGCCGCCGCGCGCGCGGCCAGCCGCCGCGGCGACAACAGCCAGATCGCACCGGTGGCCCATGGTTCGCTCAGCAGCGCGGGGCCGACCATCGTCGTCTTGCCCGCGCCCGGCGGCGCGACCAGCACGGCGTTGGGGCGCAACAAAAGCGCCGCCTGAAGATCGGGAAGGACGGACAGGACCGGCAGCGCCGACGCGCCGGGCGGATCGCCGCTCATGCGCGGGTCAATAAGCCCGCGCCACGGCAAAGGACACGGCTTCGGTCATCGCCGCCTTGGCCTGGTTCGCACCGAAAATGCCAAGCGCATCGACGGCGCGCTGGCCATAATGGCGCGCGCGCGCCAGCGTGTCGTCAATCGCACCATGCGCGCGCAGCAATGCTGT
>JBEGPL010000149.1:0-2718 GCA_041181445.1 Pseudomonadota bacterium | reverse complement strand
CCTGACAAGCCGGTCGGCCACGTCGTTTTTGCCCGCGATTCTGTTGGATTTGGTTCCCGCACGGTTACGGCACGGTTCCAGTCGGACGACCGTAGCGCGATCCGCCGGGCGGCGGCGGCCTATGCCCTCGCCCTGCTCGCCCCCGATGCTCAGGCGCCAGACGACGGCGCGCTGATCACATTGCCCGCACCATAAAGCGCATCGGCGCGGGCTTCGAACGCGCCGATCATTTTGCGCAGCGCCGTGTCAAACATCTGGCCCGCCAAGCGTTCAAACATGATCGAGCGGAATGAAAAATCGACCATGAAGTCAACGCGGCAATGGTCATCGCCTTCGGCGGCGAATTGCCATTCATTGTGCAAGTGGCGCAGCGGCCCGTCGACATAATCGACGACAACCTGTGTCGGTCGTACCTTGACGACACGCGAGGTAAAGCGTTCGCGCAGCCCCTTGAACCCGACAATCATGTCGGCCAGCGTTTCGGCTTCGCTGTCGCTGCGCACGCGCATGGCAACGACCCATGGCAAAAATTCGGGGTAGCGCGCGACGTCGGCGACCATCGCGAAAATCTGGTCGGCGCTATAGGGCAAATGCCGGACCTCATGGTGGCGCGGCAAGGTGGTCAGCCCCCGTTGCGGGCGAGCTGCGTCTGGCGCGCGGCGCGCATCTGCTGAAAATCATCGCCCGCATGATAGCTTGACCGGGTCAGCGGCGACGATGCGACTTGCAGGAAGCCTTTGGCGCGCGCAATCTGAGCCAGCGCGTCGAACGCCTGTGGCGTGACGAAATCAATCACTTTTGCGTGGCGCGGGGTTGGTTGCAGATATTGACCCATCGTCAGGAAATCGACATCGGCGCTGCGCATGTCGTCCATCACCTGATGCAGTTCCATGCGCTCCTCGCCCAGCCCCAGCATCACGCCCGATTTGGTGAAGATCGACGGATCGCGGCGCTTGACCGATTCGAGCAGCCGCAACGACGCATAATAACGCGCGCCGGGCCGGATCGTCGGGTACAGCCGCGGCACGGTTTCCAGATTATGATTGTACACGTCGGGCCGCGCATCGACGATGGCCGCGACCGCGCTTTCGGGCTTGTTGCGAAAATCGGGGGTCAGGATTTCAATCGTCGTCGCGGGCGTGGTGCGGCGCAATTCCTGAATCACGCGGACGAACTGGCTGGCGCCGCCGTCGGGCAAATCGTCGCGGTCGACCGACGTGATGACGATATGTTCCAGCCCCAGCTTGGCCGCCGCTTCGGCCACATGCGCCGGCTCCAAATTATCCACGGCGCGCGGCATCCCGGTCTTGACGTTGCAAAACGCACAGGCACGGGTGCAGGTGTCGCCCAAAATCATCACCGTGGCGTGCTTTTTTGACCAGCATTCGCCGATGTTCGGGCACGCGGCCTCTTCGCACACCGTGTTCAGGTTCAATTCGCGCATCAGGCGCTGCGTCTCGGTATAGACGGGACTGCCCGGCGCCTTGACGCGGATCCAGTCCGGTTTGCGGGCGCGTTGGGGACGGTCGGGCATGGTCGTGGGTGCGTTCATGATGCGCGGCAGATAGACGGGTTCACGGCCCTTCTCAACCGCCTTTGCATCGCCTATCTGCGCGAAAGGGACGGGATTCGAAATATGGGGACGATTGGCGATGCGTTTCGATGACATGATGGCGGGTTATGCCAGGTTCAGGACCGAAGGCTGGCTGTCGCAGCACGAGCGCTGGTCCAATTTGCAGGACGGCCAGTCCCCCAAGGTGATGGTGATCGCCTGTTCCGACAGCCGCGTCGAGCCGTCGCAGATTTTCGACACAAATCCCGGCGAAATTTTTGTCGTCCGCAATGTCGCGGCGCTCGTCCCGCCGTTTGAAACGACCCCCGGTCGACACGGCGTTTCGGCCGCACTGGAATTTGCCGTGCAGTTTCTTAACGTCGAAGAAATCGTCGTCATGGGACATGGCCTCTGCGGCGGCTGCAACGCCGCGCTGCACCGCACGATGCAGGGCGCGCGCCCCGGAGAGGGCGGCTTTATCGCGGACTGGATCGAATTGCTCGATGGCGCACGCGACCATGTTCACGCGGTTCACGCCGATGTGCATACGCCCGAAGCCGCCCGGGCCATGGAATTGGCGGGCGTCAAGATCAGCCTGGCGAATTTGCGAAGTTTTCCCTGCATTCGCGAAAAGGAAGCTGCGGGAACGCTGGCGCTGCATGGCGCGTTCTTCGCCATCAGTGACGGCGTGCTGCACATACTCGACGAAGCGAGCGGGGACTGGTCGGCGGCGGGGTGATTCCCCTCCAGTCGATCAGATCACGTCGACCTCAACCAACACCTCATCCCCCGCCTCGATGCCCTCGCGCCGCCGAACGTCAGCCTTGATTGGCAGGATGTAGCCACCCGTTTCGCGACTGGGGAACAACGATGTTTGCCAGCTCGTTGCCCCGATCTGCGCCAGCACTTTGACGGAGCCGAACCCCCGACGGTTCCCCGCGCTCATCATTCGGATTTCGACAGCGTCGTCCGCGCTGATTGTCAGAAAATGCCACGTTCCCTTGTCCGCGTTCCACAGCCAGACAGGGGCGGACACGGTGATGGACATCGTCAGCGCGTCAATTTCTTATATGCCAGCGCGGTCGGGCGGTCGGCGGCGTCGCCCAGACGGCGGCGCTTGTCTTCCTCATAACTGTCGAAATTGCCTTCGAACCATTCGACATGGC
>JBEGPL010000148.1:0-4765 GCA_041181445.1 Pseudomonadota bacterium | reverse complement strand
TGAAAGAAGAGGGGTATCGTATCGTCCTGGTCAATTCGAACCCGGCGACGATCATGACCGATCCCGAACTGGCCGACGCGACCTATATCGAACCGATCACCCCCGAAATCGTGGCGAAGATCATCGCGAAGGAACGCCCCGACGCGGTGCTGCCCACCATGGGCGGCCAGACCGCGCTGAACACCGCGCTCGCTTTGTTCAACGACGGCACGCTGGCGAAATATGGCGTCGAGATGATCGGCGCCGATGCCGAGGCGATCGACAAGGCCGAGGACCGGATGAAGTTCCGCGACGCGATGACCAAGATCGGGCTGGAAAGCGCGCGCAGCGGCATCGCGCATACGCTCGACGACGCGTTCGCCGTGCTCGAACGTACCGGCCTGCCCGCGATCATCCGGCCCAGTTTCACCATGGGCGGGACCGGCGGCGGCATCGCCTATAACCGAGAAGAGTTTGAACATATCGTCAAGGGCGGGCTGATCGCGTCGCCGACGACCGAGGTGCTGATCGAGGAATCGCTGCTCGGCTGGAAAGAATATGAGATGGAGGTCGTGCGCGACCGCAACGACAATTGCATCATCATCTGTTCGATCGAAAATGTCGACCCGATGGGGGTGCATACCGGCGACAGCATCACCGTCGCCCCGGCGCTGACGCTGACCGACAAGGAATATCAGATCATGCGGAGCGCGAGCATCGCGTGCTTGCGCGAAATTGGCGTCGAAACAGGGGGTTCGAACGTGCAGTTCGCGGTCAACCCGAAGGACGGTCGCTTGATCGTCATCGAAATGAACCCGCGCGTTTCGCGCTCATCGGCGCTGGCGTCAAAAGCGACGGGCTTTCCGATTGCCAAGGTCGCGGCGAAGCTGGCGGTCGGCTACACGCTCGACGAGATCATGAACGACATCACCGGCGTCACGCCCGCGTCGTTTGAGCCGACGATTGACTATGTCGTCACCAAAATCCCGCGTTTTGCCTTTGAAAAATTCAAGGGGTCCGAACCCTTGCTGTCGACCGCGATGAAGAGCGTCGGCGAAGTGATGGCCATCGGCCGGACGATCCACGAAAGCATGCAGAAAGCGCTGAGGGGCCTGGAAACCGGCCTGTCGGGCTTCAACTTTGTCGACCATCTGGTCGGCGCCGATCATGATGTGATCAAGGCGGAGCTGGCGCGGCCAACCCCCGACCGCCTGCTGCACGCGGCACAGGCGATGCGCGAAGGCGTGAGTCTGGATGAAATTCACCGCATAACCCATTATGACCCGTGGTTTCTGGATCGCATATGGGAAATCGTCGCGGCTGAGAATGAGGTCATGGCCAACGGCCTGCCGCAGGATGCCGACGGCATGCGCGCGCTGAAAGCGATGGGTTTTTCGGACAAGCGCCTCGCCTATCTGGCGCTGCGTTCGGCGAACCTGCGCCCCGGGTCGCGGCGCGCGGCGGCGCGCGGCAGCGGTTTGATCCACGACGCCATCGTCGCGATGACCGGCGGCGTGACAGAGAAAGAGGTGCGCGCCCTGCGCGAACGGCTGGGCGTGCATCCGGTGTACAAGCGCATCGACACCTGCGCCGCCGAATTCGCCGCCAAGACGCCCTATATGTATTCGACCTATGAAGCGCCCAGCTTTGGCGCGCCCGAATGCGAATCCGCGCCGAGCGACGCCAGGAAAATCGTCATATTGGGCGGCGGGCCGAACCGCATCGGCCAGGGGATCGAGTTCGACTATTGCTGTTGCCACGCCTGTTTCGCGCTTGCCGATGCGGGCTATGAAACGATCATGGTCAATTGCAACCCAGAGACGGTGTCGACCGATTATGACACGTCAGACCGGCTCTATTTCGAACCGCTGACCGCCGAGGACGTGCTGGAAATCCTGCGCGTCGAACAGACGAACGGGACGCTGGTCGGCGTGATTGTCCAGTTCGGCGGGCAAACGCCGCTGAAACTGGCACAGGCATTGCAGGATGCGGGCATCCCCATCCTCGGCACGTCGCCCGACGCCATCGATCTTGCCGAAGACCGCGAGCGTTTTGCGGCGCTGATCAACAAGATCGGCCTGAAACAGCCCGAAAACGGCATCGCGCGCAGCGAGGAAGAAGCCGTCGCGGTGGCCAGCCGCATCGGATATCCGGTGCTGACCCGCCCGTCCTATGTGCTGGGCGGCCGCGCGATGGAGATCATCGACACCCAGGCCGAACTGGAAAATTATATCCACACTGCGGTTCAGGTGTCGGGCGATTCGCCGGTGCTGATCGACCAATATCTGCGCGACGCGATCGAGGTTGATGTCGACGCACTGTGCGACGGCACCGACGTGACCGTGGCGGGCGTGCTGCAACATATTGAGGAAGCCGGGGTCCATTCGGGCGACAGCGCCTGTTCGATCCCGCCGTACAGCCTGCGCGCTGACATCATCGCCGAAATTGAGCGCCAGACGGTGCTGCTGGCGCACAGTTTGAGCGTGCGCGGGCTGATGAACGTCCAATTTGCAGTCAAGGACGACGTCGTTTACCTGATCGAGGTCAACCCGCGCGCCAGCCGCACGGTGCCCTTTGTCGCCAAAGCGGTGGGTTCGCCCATCGCCAAAATTGCGGCGCGGGTGATGGCGGGCGAGATGCTGGCCAATCTGCCGCCGATCCGGCGTGAAATTGACCATGTCGCGGTCAAGGAAGCCGTGCTGCCGTTCGCACGCTTCCCCGGCGTCGACCCGCTCTTGTCGCCCGAAATGAAATCGACGGGCGAAGTGATGGGCATCGACAGCAGTTTTGCCATCGCCTTTGCCAAGGCGCAACTGGGGGCGGGTGACCGCTTGCCGCTCGACGGACGCGTGTTCGTTTCGGTCAAGGACAGCGACAAGGCGCGCATTGTCGACGCTGTGCGGCGGCTGGCGGCCATGGGCTGGCGGGTGATCGCCACCGGCGGCACGGCCGACTATCTGCGCGCGGCGGGCATCGATGTCGAAACGGTGAACAAGGTCATCCAGGGGCGCCCGCACATTGTCGACCGGATCAAGGACGGCGACATCAACCTGATTTTCAACACGACCGAGGGCCTGCAAAGTCAGCGCGATTCGCAATCGATCCGCGCGTCGGCGCTGAATGGCGACATTGCCTATTACACCACGGCGGCGGCCAGCGAGGCGGTTGTCGACGCGATCACGGCGATGCGTTCGCACAGTCTTGAAGTCCGGCCACTTCAATCATATTATCAGACATAAGGTTTGATCTCCCCCGATGTTTGATCGGCGAACGTTTCGCTGAAACGGCGTTTCCGCCGCAGGCATGTTTTTTGACAAAGGAAAGTGACACGATGGCGAGTGTGGAAAAGGTCCCGATGCTGTCCGAAGGCTATGACAAGCTGACGAGCCAGCTGGCCGCCTTCAAAGCCGAGCGCCCGGTGATCGTCGAAGCGATCGAAGTGGCGCGCGAGCATGGCGACCTGTCGGAAAATGCCGAATATCACGCCGCCAAGGAACGGCAGGGTCAGGTCGAAGCCTCGATTGCCGATCTGGAAGACAAATTGTCGCGCGCGCAAATTATCGATCCGAGTGCGCTGTCGGGCGACCGCATCGTGTTCGGCGCAACGGTGACGCTGGCCGATGAGGATGAAAAGCCGGTGCGTTACCAGATCGTCGGCCTGGCCGAAGCCGACGCCCGCGTCGGGCGCATTTCGTATAATTCGCCGCTGGGCCGCGCGCTGATCGGCCGCCGCGTCGCTGACGAGATTGAAGTCACCGTCCCGTCGGGTGAGAAATATTATCTCGTCAAGAAAATCGAGTTCATTTGAAACTGCCTCCCGGGCCGCTGATCAACGCATTGGCGATCCTGAACGTCGCCATTTTCGCGTTGCTGACGTTGACCGGGCTGAACGTCGGCGCGATTCTGGCGGCGGGGTTCATTCCGGCCCGTTTTGCGATGGATGGCGGGCTGATCGCGGCGCCGGGGACGATGCTGCCCGCGTGGCTGACGCCAGTGACATCGGCGTTTCTGCACGGTGATGTGCTGCATCTGGCGTCCAACATGATCATGCTGATGTTCATCGGCCGCCAGCTCGAAGCGCCGATGGGCCGGGTGTTGCTATCCATCTTGATGCTGAGCGGCGCGTTGGCGGGCTGTTTTGCCGAATGGGCAGCTGACCCGGCGTCGTTGGCCCCGGTTATTGGCGCGAGCGGCGCGATTTCGGCCTTGTTTGGCTGTTACGCCCTGATTTTCAGCACGCAGAAGGCGCGCGCCATCGGGCCGATTCCGGCGGCCGTCGTGCGTGCGGCATGGCTGGGCGCGGCGTGGATTGTTTTTCAGCTGCTACTGGGGCTGGCGTCGGGCGGCATGATCGCGATCTGGGCACATATTGGCGGATTTCTGGCCGGATTGCTGTTGGCAAGGCCGCTGCTGCGGCGGCGCTTTCGCACCTGATTCAAGACTTTACGCGCCTTTGGCTTGGTGCCACCATGCATTTCGCTTTGGCGCGAGAGTCGCGTCAATGTGGCGGAGGACATTGAACATGGCGCATTATTTCGAAATCAAAAAGAACAAGGCGGGCGAATTTGTCGCCTATTTCAAATATAACAGCGAAGCGATTTTCTGGACCGAAGGCTATTCCAGCAAGGCTTCGGCCAAAAATGCTATCGAATCGGTTCTGAAAAATGGCCCCGGCGCCGAAGTCCGCGACGAAAGCTAAACCCGCGCCGCTTTTTGCACGGCGATCGCGGCGTCGCTGGCCAGTTGGTCGGCGATTTCATTGTCGGGATCGCCGGCATGACCCTTG
>JBEGPL010000147.1:0-10144 GCA_041181445.1 Pseudomonadota bacterium | reverse complement strand
TTCGCCCGCCGACACCGTGATGCTGAGCGCCGGGCTGCGCGCCGTAGCCCCCTTTGGAATCGACCTGATGCCGCGCGGCGGCGGGATGAGCTATACGTCGGGCTATATCGGCGATGGCGCCGATGCGCTGGTCGTCGACACGTCGGCAATGGACCGCATCCTCCATATCGAAGAGGTTGACATGACCGTCACGGTCGAGGCGGGGTGCAGCTGGGCGGCGCTCTATGCGGCGCTGAAACCGCGCGGGCTGCGCACCCCGGCGTGGGGCAGCCTGTCGGGCATCAAGGCCAGCGTCGGCGGCGGGATGAGCCAGAACGGCCTGTTTTGGGGCGGCGGCAGCAGCACGATGGCACCGTCGTGCCTGTCGATGCAGGTCGTGCTGGCCGACGGCACCATCATGCGCACTGGCAACGCCATTACACGTCCCTCGGGGCCCGACGTCACCGGCCTGTTCACCGCCGATTGCGGTGCATTTGCGATCAAGGCGGAGGTGACCTTGCCGTTGGTGCGCGAGGGCACGGCGTTCGCCTATGGCAGCTTCGGCTTTGCCGGGGCCGACACATGTTTTGCCGCGATGAGCGAGGTCGGACGCGCGGGGCTCGCCAGCGAATGTTTCGGTTTCGACCCGTTTTTACAAGCGCAGCGAATGAAGCGCGACAGTCTGTCGAGCGACGCCAAGGCGCTGGCGACGATGATGAAGGCGCAGGGTGGATTCTGGAAAGCGGTCAAGGCGGGCGCGCGCGTCGTCGCCGCCGGTCGGTCGTTCCTCGACGATAGTAATTTTTCCGTCCATTTCATCTGTGAGGGGCGGCATCAGGCCGCCGTCGACGCTGACATGGCCGCGATTTCTGCCATCTGTGCGGCACAAGGCGGGGTCATGGTCGAAAACACCATCCCCAAAATCCTGCGCGCCAATCCCTTTCCGCCGGTCAATTCGATGGTCGGCCCGAACGGCGAGCGCTGGGTTCCGGTGCACGGCATTGTCGCGCACAGCCGCGCGCCCGCGACCATCGACGCGATCACCGCGCTGTTCACCGCGCACGAGGATGCCATGGAACGGCTGGGTGTCGGCGCCGGCTATATGTTCCTGACCGTCGGGCGCACCGGTTTCCTGATCGAGCCCGTGTTTTACTGGCCCGACGCGCTCGATGCGATCCACCATGCATCGGTGGAGCCCGCGCACATGGCCAAACTGGTCGACTTTCCTGCCAATGCGGCGGCGCGCGCGCTGGTCGATGCCTTGCGCGCCGGGGTGATCGACATTTTCCGGGCGGCGGACGGCGTGCATTTTCAGGTTGGCCGCGCCTATCCCTTGAAAGCCGCGAGCGACCCCGCCGCATGGACCTTGCTGGGCGCGATCAAAGATCATCTCGACCCCGACCGCCGCGTGAACCCGGGCGTGCTCGGCCTGTGACCGCGGCCGCGCCGCCCGCCTATGCCGCGATCGCGATGCAGCTGACCGCGCAATCGGCCGATCATTGCGCCGACCGCAGTGCCGTCGCCGCCCATGTCCGGTCGATGACCGACGCGCTGGCGGGCAAGATCCGCGCCGCCGCCATCTTTGTCACCCAATATGGCGGCACGCCGGTGCGGCTGGTGGTGCTGCCCGAATATCTGTTCACCAGCTATCCTGGACGTATCGGCATTGCCGATTATGCCGACCGCGTGGCGTTCGACATGGACGGCGGCGAATATGCCGCGCTGGGCGCGCTGGCGGCGGCGCAGAATATCTATCTTGCGGTCAACGCCTATGAACGCGACCCGCATTTCCCCGGCCTTTATTTTCAAGCCTGCGTGCTGCTGGCCCCCGACGGCGGCGTCGCGCTGCGCTATCGGCGGCTCAATTCGATGTTTGCGCCGACGCCGCACGATGTGTGGGACCGCTATCTCGACATTTATGGTCAGGCCGGGGTGTTTCCGGTTGCCGACACAGAGATTGGACGAATCGCCGCCATTGCCTCCGAAGAGATTCTCTATCCCGAAATCGCCCGCGCCCACGCGCTGCGCGGGGCGGAGATTTTCGTCCACAACTCGTCCGAAATCGGGTCGCCGCTGGCCACCCCGAAGGCCATTGCCAAGCGCGCGCGCGCGTTTGAAAATGCGGCCTATGTCGTGTCCGCCAACACGGCGGGAATATCGGGTACGGCCTTGCCGATGGCCAGCGCCGATGGCAATTCGATGGTCGTCGATTATAAGGGGGCGGTGCTGGCCGAATCGAACGGCGGTGAGACATTCACTGCGGCTGCCGATATCGACCTTGCCGCGCTGCGTGCGCACCGGCGCAAACCGGGGATGACCAACATGCTGGCACGCCAGCGATTGGGCCTGTTCGCGGCTTCATACGCCACCGATGATCATCAGGCGGCCAATATGATGCTGGACGGCGACGGCAACATTGCCGTTCCTGACAGAGATCAATTTTTGCGCCGCCACGAAGCGGTAATAGCCCGTCTCGACAAGGATGGATTGATATGAGCAAGATCGACGTTCCGCCGCCCTATACCGCCGTCGCGCGCCACGCGATGTTTCCCGAAATCGTCCATGACGAGGCGGCCCGGTTCAATTTCCTCGCCAATTTCAACCGTTACCTGTCGGGCGGTGTCGGCGCGGGCAATGCGCTGGCCTATGAACGGCGCGTGCTGCCCGCCTTTCGCGCCGAACATGGCCGCGATCCCGCCGACCGGCACGAAATCCGCCACGCGATGAACAAGGACCCATGGCACCGTTTCTGGTCGGCGCTGAAACGCAATTCGATGGAAATGCGTCAGCACAACGGCCGCGCCATCGTGTTGCGCCAGCTCGACGCGCTCGATGCCAGGGCCGAGGCGCTGAACGTCGGCCGCAATACGCTCCAGCTCGATCCGGCGGTCGACATCCCGCGCTATCAGGCGGCCATCGACATCCATTGCATGCCGGGCAGCTATCATGGCGAGGAACGCCCCGGCGACGTTTCGGCGGGGGCCAATTATGATTGCGGGATTTTCGCCACCACCGGCGGCGGGCTGGGTGCGCTGTCCGATGGCGGCGGTCAGGCCGTTGCGGGCTGGGTCCGCCGCGAGCGTCCCGACTGGCAGCCGCGCCGCATCC
Organism: Pseudomonadota bacterium; assembly: GCA_041181445.1. Taxonomy (GTDB): domain Bacteria; phylum Pseudomonadota; class Alphaproteobacteria; order Sphingomonadales; family Sphingomonadaceae; genus Sphingopyxis. Next base: position 7,057 of record JBEGPL010000147.1, on the reverse strand, counting down.
TCGATATTGGCAGCACGGTGGGCCATAATGCGGTCCCACTGGCGCAGGCCTTTCCCGACGCCGAAGTGATCGCCATCGACACCGCCGCCCCCTCGCTGCGCTATGGCCATGCGCGCGCGCAGGCGCTGGGCGTCAAGAATATCCAGTTCCGCCAGATGAACGCCGAGGATATGTCCGAATTTGCCGACGGCAGTTTCGATTGGGTCCAGACGACAATGTTCCTGCACGAATTGTCGGGCAGGGCGCTGCCGCGCATCATCAACGAAGGCGTCCGGTTGCTCGCGCCGGGTGGGCTGATGTTCCACATCGAACAGCCCGAATATGGCGACGACATGCCATTGTTCGAGCAATTCATGCGCGATTGGGATGCGTTCAACAACAATGAGCCATTCTGGTCGGCCATGCACGCGCTCGACATGAAGGCGATCATGGCCGACGCCGGGTTGCCCGCCGACGGCCAGTTCACGGTCGGGGTCAAATCGGTCGTCGATGAGAGCATTTTTCCGCCGATTCCTGCGAGCGAGACCGAAGACTATGGCCGCGCCCCCCTGTGGAACGCCTATGGCGGCTGGAAGCCGACAGCGGGCAGCGGCATGGTGGGCGGGGCCGCGGCATGAGCGACGAGATCGACTGGATTGCCCGCGCCGGGACGCGCGCCAAGGGCAAGCGTCCCGCCTATCTGGAGACCCCGGCCGAAGACCGGACGCTGTCGATCCTGATGGCGCTGGTCAGCGAAGTTTCGGTGCTGCGCGAACGGCTCGACACGGTTGAGCGGCTGCTCGATGCCAAGGGGACGATCAGCCGCGCCGACATCGAACATTACGCCCCCGACCTCGACATCGGGCGCGAACGCAACGTCCAGACCCGCGCCTATATCGCGCGCGTCATGCGCGGCGTGCAGCAGGATATGGAGGCGCTGGCCGCCATGGACCCGCCGATCGACGATCTGGTCAAGGATCTGGCGAAGGGGTGAAACAGTCGCCCCTGCGAAGGCAGGGGTCGCAGGCGTCGAACCCCCATCCCTGGCCCTGCCCCCATCCTTCGACAAGCGCAGGACGAACGGAGGGAAGGGGGAATGGTGCGGTGCCAGAAGGCGGCGGCATAAGCCCTAAAACGGCTTGGTTGCCCCCAGGAAACAGATCCCCGAAATCGTGATCCAGTATAAATACGCCGCATAGCGCGCATAGCCGATCTCTTTTTCCAGCGCCGCCTGTTCCGCCGCATCGCCGGTTTCGGCAATTTTGCGGAAACGTGTCGTCCAGCGCCGCATGATCACCCGCAGAAACAGGCCGATGATCAGCGTAAATCCGTACAGAATGAATTTGGCCGGGTACCAATATGTGCCCTCGCCGACGACAAATGGCCCCTGTCCCATCCAGCTGGTCGCGCCGAAATAGAAAATCGCGGCAATCATGCCGTATCGCAGCCATTCCTCGATCTTGGTCAGGCGGATGCCACGGTCGGTTTCGCGCGTCAAAAAGGCCGACCAGGTCAGGCCGAGCCACGCGGCAAAGAACAGCCACATCACCGCCAGCATCCCGTCGAGAAACGGCGCAAAGCCATAGATATGGCCCATGTGCAGCCCCAGCGGCAACAATAGCACGATGCCGGTCCGCGCCAATATGTCGATGCGATACGCGGTTTCCATATGGCGGCGGCGTTCGTCGAGCGAAAGCGCGCCGTTGGTGACATTATAGCTGGTCTGGAAAACGCCCCATTCGCCGCCTAACCAATAGACCATCGACAAAATATGCGCCCAACGGAGCATATCGAGTTCGGCAAAGTGCATGTCATCCCTCCCGTCAATGTGCGACCCGGATTGCTGCGCCAGAATCGGACGCGCATAATTTGTCCGGACAATTGGGACTTGGCAAGCACGCGCGGCTTCGTCAAGAAGGAAGAAGGGTCAATTGCAGCGGAGCGCGCACCATGAAACATCGAAATATCCATGGACGGCTGGCCTATACTTCGCGAAAGCCGGAAATGTACGGCCAGCCGCGCGGCCACGAAATTTTCCATTTCACCCGCCACAGCGACGGCAAGCTGGTGCTGCGCGCGCATTGCGAAATCGAAGACCCCGCGCCGACGGTGATGCGCGACATCATTTACGCCGTCGACGAACATAACCAGCCGATGGATCTGCACGTCCGGCTGGTGATTGGCGATGCGTTCATGGGGTCGGGCTGGCTGCGCTTTGACGGCGCGACGGTCGAATGCGAATCCTATGGCCCGTCGATCGGTCGCTTGTCACAGCGGGTCGCCGCGCAATTGCCCGTCGACGGTTTCGGCACGCACCCGATTGTGTCCGACGGCTATCTGCTTTCAACCAAAAGCTGGGCCGTGGGCCAGCAGCAGACATTCAACGTCTATCTGCCCTCACCCGATCATCGCGGCGCGACGCCGCCGCAAATCGCGCACGTCCGCATCGATGCGCGCTTTCTGGGCACCGAAGAAATCACCGTCGCGGCGGGCACTGTTGCCACCCGCCATTTCCAGTTTGTCGACGATGGCAGCAGCGGGATGGACGGCGCCCACCCGCCCTATGACGTGTGGATCACCGACGATGACGACGCGATTTTCGTTCAGGGCGGCGTCGGCGGCTATATGATGACCTGGTATGAACTGGTCGAACTGCACCGCGACGCGGTTTGATGTTTGGCTTCCCTCCCGGGAAGCCGGACACCATCAGCGATAAAATATGTGATTGTCGATCTGGGCAACGCGCGGGCGTTTCCAGCCCGGCGAGACGTGGCGCGCATGAAAGAACAACGCGCCGGGAGCCTGATTCTTCCAGCTGTTCGTCTGGGCGATCTGGGCAATGGCGACGGCATTGCCCCATTGTTTGCTGCCCATCGCGATCGGCGGCATTTTACCGCGCCGGACGAACGAGAATTGACTGGGCTGGTGGACCACACCGCAAATCGAGCGCGGGAAGCGGCCCGATTCGGTGCGGTTGATGACGACATGTGCGACGGCAAGCTGGCCAATGAGCGATTCGCCCTTTGATTCGAAATAGACGGCGCTGGCCAGACAGCGCAGTTCGGCATCGAGTTCACCGGGCTGCGACGTGCGCGCAACCAGTTCGGCGAGCGAGGCTGCTGTCACGACAGGCGCCGGTGCGGTCACCGGCGTTTCGGCAGCGGGCACTTCCGCAACGCGTTCGGGCAGGATTTCGGGGGAGGCAACCGGCGCGATGACGGCCGGTGCGGGGATGTCGTCGGCGACCGGTGCGGTCTGCGACAGGACAATAGGTTCGGGCGAGGCCCCCAGCGCAAAGCCGGGTTCGGTCAGCATGATCATGCTGGTAACGGTCAGGGTAACGGCGGCCAGACTGGCAGCGTTCAGCAAGCGACTCATAAGTTCATTTTTTTGTGCGGCTGGGGATCCGGTGGATGGTGGGCCTTACGCGCTCTTACCGTCCGGGGAGTCCATCCGACTGCGTGTCCATCCGTTTTCTGTGATCATCGGGACATGGCCGGTTTGCCGGGTCCAGACGATGCGCGGAAGACCTTCGCGTTTCTGTTGACGGCCACTTATATTGCACTGCAACAAAGTCAAGCCATCGCGCCCCACTCTGCGATGAGCTGTGGGGAATTTGCGACGTCGACCTCTACCACCCACAGGTCAGCGTCGGCGCGGCAGCGGCGCGCGACATAAGCGGCAACCGTGTCGGATTCTGTTCCGGCGTGGATCACAATCGTCTCCCAAATCGGCGGGTCACCCCAGCCGGGGCGCTTTTCATACAGGATTTCGGGGCTTCCGCCATGCGCCGCGACGATCAGAATGGCGCCCGATTGCGCGTCGCCGCTGTGCAATATCGCCGCAAATCCGCCGGCGACTTCGATGCGGCGGCGCAGCATATCGACCAGAAATCGGGCCGTGAAACGGGTCATTTTGGGCGACCAGGGCTTGGTTCAGGCGGCGTCGCGCGTTTCCTGATCGGCGAGCAGCGCATAGAGCGCGGCGTCGGACTTGGCGCCCCGCAGCCGTTCGACCGCCTGATCATTGCGCAGGAAGCGCGACACGCTGGCCAGCGCTTTCAGATGTTCGGACCCCGAATCGACGGGCGACAGCAGCACGAACAACAGATCGACCGGCAGGCCGTCGACCGCATTGAAATCGATCGGCTTGGTCAGTTGCAGAAACATGCCGCGCACGCCCAGCAAACCGTCGAGTTTGGCATGCGGCAGCGCGACGCCCTTGCCAAAGCCGGTCGAACCCAGCCGCTCGCGTTCGATGAGCGATTCGGTCACTTCGCCGGCGTCCATCCCCAGCGTGCGCCCGGCGAGATCGCCGATAAAGGGGAACAGCGCCTTTTTCGATTCGATCACGACATGCGCCCGAACCGTCGCCGGATAAATCAGATCGTTCAGATTCATTGCTTTTTTCAAATCTGTCACGCGACCGGCCGGGCCGAAAATCGACCCAAGCCCCCGCCCTCATGGAATATCTTTGGCCCCGTTCCTTCGTCGAAAACGGCGCAGTGGCGCGCGCCTTAAGCGCGAATAACCAAAAAATCCAGCCCTATTGCGGCTCGACCCACCCAATTGTGCCGTCGGCGCGGCGATAAACCATATTATGCGTGCCGGTTTTGCTGTTGACGAACAACAAGGCGTTGGTGTTGCGCAGGTCGAGCATCATCACCGCGTCGGACACGCTGGCGCGCGGCACATCGACCCGCGTTTCGGCGATAATGGCGGGGGAATCGCCGACGTCCTCGTCGTCGCCATAGCTGTCGAACACGGTGTAACCGGCGTCTTCGGGCATCGCGCCGGGAATGTCGCTGATCGATGTGCCCTGCTTGTCCTTCAACCGGCGCATATAGCGGCGCAGCTGTTTTTCAATCTTGTCGGCGGCGCCCTCGAACGCGACATGCGCATCCTGGGCCTCGCCATGTCCTTTGAGCAGGACGCCCTGCATCACATGCGCGACAATGTCGCATTTCACGCTGTCATGCGGTCCCTTGCCAAAAGTTGCGTGCGCGCCGATTGCGCGCGCGAAATATTTGTCGGCGATGGCGTTCATCCGGTCATCGACATGGGTTCTGAGTGCCGCGCCGGTGTCCATCTGGTGCCCCGAAACCCGAATTTCCATATTTTTTCTCCTTGCTAGCGGGGCCGTTTCCGGCATCAAATCAAAGCGCGGCTCAAACCGTGTCGAGCCACAGCGGGTTGGTCAGCCCGCGAATGAATTCGTCGTGGCGCGCCTGTTCGTCGGGTTGTGCCGCGTGCGGACGGGGGTCGTGATAGGGGCGGCCCGGACGTGACACCGGCACCGTGTCGGACACCGCCGCCACCACACCGACACGCGCCAGTGACAGGCCGATCTGGCGGCCGCCGGTCATTTCAATGTACAGATGCGCGAGCAATTCGGCGTCGAGCAACGCGCCATGCTTGACCCGGTGGCTGCGGTCGATGCCGTAACGCACGCACAAGGCGTCGAGGCTGTGTTTGGCCCCGGGGTGCAGCTTGCGCGCGATCGCCACCGTGTCGATCATCCGCGCCGGCGCCAGCGGTGCGCGCTGCAGCCGCGCCAGTTCGGCATTCACAAAGCCGAAGTCGAACGGCGCATTGTGCGCCACCAGCGGCGCATCTTCCAGAAAAGCGAGCAATTCGTCGACGCGTTCGCCGAACAGCGGCTTGTCCGACAGAAAGGTCGCCGACAGGCCGTGCACGGCTTCCGCCGCCGAAGGCATGTCGCGCTGGGGGTTGAAATAGCCGTGAAACACGCGCCCGCTCTCGGTGCGGTTGATCAGTTCGATACAGCCGATTTCGACCAGCCGGTCTCCGGTACGGGGATCAAGACCCGTGGTTTCTGTATCGAAAATAATTTCACGCATATCGAACCACCGATCATAGTCCGATCAGCCCCGGAAACAAGAGACGATGGCGCGAACTTGTTCGCGCGTGCGACTTTTCAGGTGGCCGGTGGGAATGACAAAGTCGGCGCGGGCGCGCTTGATGTGATCGGGGACCTGCAAGCGCAGGATTGCGCGATATTTTGCCGCGCTCATCCCCGGCCGCGTCAGCACACGGCGGCGCTGCACCCACGGCGGCGCCGACACGACGGCAATCGCCCCGACGCTTTTCCAGCCCTTTTTCTCAAACAGCAACGGAATGTCGAGCACGACCAGCGCGCGCGCGGCGTGGCGGCGCAAAAACAAATGCCGTTCGCGCGCCACCGCCGGGTGGACAATATGTTCGAGCGCGGCGAGTTCGGCGCGGTTGCCAAGGACAATCGCCCCCAGCTTTGCGCGGTCGACGCCGCCGGGTCCGGTGGTGCCGGGAAAGCGCCGCTCGATCGCCGCGACCAGCCGCCCGCCGGGGCCCTGCAAGGCGTGGACACAGGCGTCGGCGTCGAACACCGGCACGCCTTCGGCTTCGAACATTTTGGCGACCGCCGATTTACCCATGCCGATTGAACCGGTCAGACCCAGGATGAAGGGGCGCCGCGTGCCGAAGCGCGGGCGTTTCATGCCAGCAGCCGTGCGCGCAGCCGCGCGTCATCATCGGGCGGCGGCTGGCCAAAGAAAAGTTCGAACGCCACCGCCGCCTGCCCCACCAGCATTTCCAGACCATCGACCGTTTCCAGCCCGCGCGCGCGCGCCGCCGCCAGCAACGGGGTGACCAGCGGCGCATAGACAATGTCATAGACGATGGCATGATCGGGCAGCGCCGACAGGTCGGGGGCATAGGCCGCCGCGCCCTTCATCCCCAGCGGCGAGGCATTGACCAGAAGGTCAGCGGCGACCATTGGCGTTTCGAGCGGCAACACCCGGCCCTTCAGCCCGAACCCGGCGAGCAGCGCCGAGCCGCGCAGCGTGTTGCGGCAATAGAGGGCAACCGAACCCACCCCGACCTGCGCCAGCGCGAACAGGATCGACCGCGCCGCGCCGCCCGCGCCGACAATGGCGACGGTGCTGACCGACCAGTCCTTGTCCGATATCGGGCCAAAAAAGCCCGCCGCGTCGGTGTTGGTGCCAAGCAGGCCGCCGTCCGGCGCGCGAACGACCGTATTCATCGCGCCGATGGTCGCGCGCACCCCGCCGGGGTCATCG
>JBEGPL010000146.1:0-2817 GCA_041181445.1 Pseudomonadota bacterium | reverse complement strand
CCGACAAGGCGGGGGAGTGAAAGGCGGTCGCAAACAGCCACAATAGCCGTTCCATTATGTTGCATTGCGTGCAGCGAAGTGTGGAGCGACCGGCGATGTCGAGAATATTTTGCACCACCAGCGCAACACCGGACCGGGGGAAAGCGAAGTTTCTGTCTATAAAGCATTGATGTATAAAGTAAAATTGGTCGGGACGAGAGGATTCGAACCTCCGACCCCCACACCCCCAGTGTGATGCGCTACCAGGCTGCGCTACGTCCCGACCGGTCGCCAGTGCGGCGAAGCGAGGCCCCTATCGCGACTTGGCCCGCGATGCAAGCGCCGCCGTGAAAGGGGTTTGCACGCGCCCGCGCCGCATGGTAGGCGCGCCGCCATCCATTATCGATGGGGACGGGGCCGCGCTGCGCGGGGCCGATGCCCACACAGAAAGCCGGGTTTGCAACCATGTCCACTCTTGTTCTGACCGCCAGCGCCGCGACTGCGACCAGCGGCGGGGCCGCCTCGCTGATCATGCTGGCGCCCTATGTTCTGATTTTTGCCGTTTTCTGGTTCCTGTTGATCCGCCCACAGCAAAAGCGGATGAAGGACCATCGCGCCAAGATCATGGCGGTCAAGCCGCGCGATCAGGTCGTCACCGGCGGCGGCGTGGTGGGCAAGGTGACGCGCGTCGACGATGATTATGTCGACGTTGAAATTGCGCAGGGCGTCAAGATCAAGGTGGTCAAGGCGACTTTGTCCGACATCATCCTGCCCGGCGGCAAGCCCGCCAACGATTGACCGGCGACGGCGCGGGGCGCGCGCGGCCGCCGCGCACCGCCGGACCCCCCCCAACCATCTGGACCAATGCCCATGTTTGATTTCCCCCGCTGGAAGACCATCGGCGTCAGCCTGATCCTGTTGTTCGGCATTATTTTTGCCGTGCCCAGCCTGTTGCCCGAGAAAATCACTGCCAGCCTGCCTGGCCTGTTGCAGTCGCGGGTCAATCTGGGGCTCGATCTCGCGGGGGGCAGCCATTTGCTGCTGGAAGCCGACGTCGCCGACGTCAACAAGCTGCGACTGACGACGATGGAAAAGACCGTCCGCACCGCGATGCGCGGCGAACGCGGGCCCGACGATGACATTGCGATCGGCGAACTGGCGACAAAGGCGGGCACGATCAGCTTTCTGGTCAAAGACCAAACCAAGCTGGACGAGGCGCGCGAGCGGTTGAACCGCGAAACGCAGGGGGTTGATCTGACTGGTCAGCGTGACTGGTCGCTCGACGTGGTCGACACGACGCGCATCGTGCTGACCCCGACGAACGCGGGAACGACCCAGTTTATCGACAAATCGATGGAGGCCGCACGCGACATCGTCGACAAGCGCGTCAACGCGCTCGGCACGCGCGAACCGACGATCATCCGCGAAGGCGTCGACCGCATTGTCGTCCAGGTGCCGGGCCTGCAGGATCCCAAGGCGCTGAAGGAACTGATCGGCCAGACTGCGCGGCTGGAGTTCCGTATGGTCGACCTCAACGCCGACCCGAACGAAGCCGCCGCCGGGCGCGCGCCGGTGGGCAGCGAAATTGTCCCCTATTCCTCATCGCAGCCCGACGGCCGCAGCTTCGAAGTGTTGCGGCGACAGGTGATGATCAGCGGTGACCAGCTGATTTCGGCGCAGCAGGGTTTTGACCAGACCTCGAATCAACCGGTGGTCAACATCCGCTTTGACGCCGGTGGTTCGAACACATTTGCGCAAGTGACCGCGCAAAATGTCGACAAGCGATTTGCCATGGTGCTCGACGGCAAGGTGCTGTCCGCGCCGTCGATCAACGAGCCGATTTTGGGCGGACAGGCGCAGATTTCGGGCAATTTCACGGTCGACAGCGCCAACGGGCTGGCCATTTCGCTGAGCAGCGGCGCGCTGCCCGTCAAGCTGAAGGTGGTCGAAGAACGCACGGTCAGCCCCGAACTGGGCGCCGATTCGATCCGCAAGGGCGCGATTGCGGCGATCATCGCGACCACCGCCGTGCTCGTGCTGATGCTCGTCACTTACGGCCGTTTTGGCGTCTATGCCAATATCGCGCTGGTGTTCAACGTCGCGCTGATCTTGGCGATCATGGCAGCGCTGAACGCGACGCTGACGCTGCCCGGCATCGCCGGGTTCGTGCTAACCATCGGCGCGGCGGTCGATGCCAATGTGCTGATCAACGAACGCATCCGCGAGGAGCTCCGGCGCGGGCGGAAAGCGATGCAGGCGATCGAATTTGGCTATAGCGAGGCCAGCCGCGCGATTTTCGACGCGAACATCACCAACGTCATCGCCGCCGTGCTGATGTTCTGGTTCGGCTCCGGCCCGATCAAGGGCTTCGCTGTCGTGCTCGCCATCGGCATCGCGACGTCGGTGTTCACCGGCGTCACCGTGACGCGCATGTTCGTCGCCCATTGGGCGCGCGCCAAGCGTCCGCAATCGCTGACCATTTAAGGATACGCCCGATGCGCCTGCTCAAGCTGGTCCCCGACAATACCAACATTCCGTTCCTGAAATGGCGCAATATCGCCATGGCCATCAGTTTCCTGACGATCATCGCGTCGATCGCGCTGGTCGCGACGCGCGGATTGAACCTGGGTGTCGATTTCGTCGGTGGCCAGATGGTCAGCGTCGAGTTTGCCAAGGCGCCCGCAGTTGAGCGTTTGCGTGAAAAAGTCGAAACCTTTGGGCTGGGCGAGGCAACGATCCAGCAGTTCGGCAAGGGCAATGAATTTTCCATTCGCACCGCGTTGCCCGACGGCGACGACAGTGTTGCCGAAGCGGCGGGTCGCAAGCTGCAGGCCGGGC
>JBEGPL010000145.1:0-5692 GCA_041181445.1 Pseudomonadota bacterium | reverse complement strand
GCCCGCGACCTCAAATGTTGGCCAGTCGACCCATTGCTTGCCATAGACGGGGCCAAGCCCGCCCCATTGATCGGCGAATTCAGCGTCGGCAACGATCCGCGCTTCAAAATCGTCGCGGCAGATGTCGACCCCGTTGGCGCGGCGATAGGAGTCAAGCGGCCAGTCGGTCCAGATATGCACGCCCTGTGCCACAAGCGGCCGAATGTTGGTGCTTCCGGTCAAAAACCAGAGCATTTCGCGTGCAGCGGCTTTCCAATAGACCCGCTTTGTGGTGAGCAGCGGCACGCGCCCGTCGCGCAGGTCAAACCGCAGTTGCGGCCCGAACAGGCTGCGCGTACCGACACCGGTGCGATCGATCCGTTCATCGCCTTCATCCCACACGCGCCGCATCAGCGACAGATATTGATCCTCATAATGCAAGGGAACGGCGTCAGTCATACACGCGACGCTAGGGCGCGCCACCGGTGTCGGCAACCCCGTAGTTTTTCCGCAGGTCACAAGCCTCACGCACTTCTACGGTCCGGTTTGGATCAGCCCCGACTTGCCGGTGCCGGATGTGATGCGCAGCGTGTCGGCAATGACCAGTGCCGCAAAATCCGTCGCGCGACCCGCGCATGATCTGCGCCCCTGCCCGCCGCGTGCGGTCGCGTCTTGCGATGGCGCGTCGCCGATGGCCGACCTTTTTGCCCCCTATCTTGCCCGGCGTAGCGAGGAGGCCGCGATATTGGCCGGGTTCGACCATGTCGGCCGGCTGGTCCACTGGTCGGAATGTCACGGCAGCAATGCAACATCGGTGCATATCGGCCGCAGCGCGCTGCGCACGATGATGGCCCGCGCCAGCATCGTCACGGCCATCGTCGCGCACAATCATCCATCGGGGCAGGCCCGACCCAGCCCAGCCGATCTGGCCTTTACGCGCGACATGGCAGCGATGTGCCGCTTTTGCGGAATTCACCTTTATGACCATCTGATTTTCGCCGCGCATGAGTGGTACAGCTTTCGCCGCGAAGGGCTGATTTAGGCGATTTTGCCGCGATGCAGCCAGTCGGCACATTCGGCGCTTGAAATCGCGGGAACCCGCATCTAAAGGACCGCCCTGCCTTCGCTGCGGCTCGTCCGCATCGGCACGGTCGGGGAGTAGCTCAGCCTGGTAGAGCACTGTCTTCGGGAGGCAGGGGCCGGAGGTTCGAATCCTCTCTCCCCGACCAATTTTTTTTGCTGTTCGTAAATCAGAACGATGTGCGGCTTGCCGTAACGTCGTTGCAAATTCTTGCCTTGCTGTGACGCGAAACATGCGTTCGCGACTTGCAACATGGCACCTTCCGTCCTACATTGTTCTTGTCGGAACCTGCTCCCCCCCTTTGCAGGTTGCGTCACACCGCCCTCCTTGGGCGGTGATCCTCCCTGGACCCTGGCCACCTCGCGTGCAAACGCGAGGTGGTTTTTTTATTCGGCAGCTTGCGGCCACATCATTGCGGGATCGCGCGCCGCCATTTCGGCGATCAGTGCCTGGGCAATGGCCGCGAGCGCAGCATTGATCCGGGCGGTGCCCGCCACATCGCATGCTCCGCGCACGTCGAGATAAAGCGCACGATCAATTTCGATCTGCACGCCATAAACGCCCTGCTGCGGCCGTGCATGTGCACGGATGATTTGGCCGCCGGCATATGGCTGGTTGATGACGGCACGCAAGCCATGGTCGGCCGCAACTGCCCGGACACGGTCCGCCGCCCAATTTGGCGCGGTGCTGCCAAAGCCATCGCCCACGACCAGATCGACGGGCGGTGCGCCGCGATCGCGCGGCAAGCTGGGCATGCTGTGCACGTCGATCAGCAGCGCCTGACCATAGCGCGCATATATGTGGCTCAGGACCGCCGCTATCCGGTCATGATAGGGCCGATGATAGACGGCAATCCGCGCTGCGATGTCCGCATAAGTCAGCTGCGTTTTCCAGATCGCGCCCTGGCGCCCGGCGCGCGAGGGGACGATCCCCAGCCCGGCCCGCGCCTTGCGCCCCGGCGGCGCAAAATTGATGCGGTCGGCGGGAATGACGGCATCGATGTCCATATCATCGGCGGCCCGGTTCAAATCGACCATGGCCCGCGCTATCCGTGCAACGATCACCGGCACCCCCATCGCCGCGCAATCCGCAATCAAGACGTCGCTATACCGATCCTCAAGCAACACCAGCCGGTCGGCGGCGAGCCGCGCCATTTCAAGCAACGCCAGAGGATAGTCGCGGCCGCTGTGCGGCACCGACATCAGCATCGGAACGCGCGGCGTATCGACATTCCACGTGTCAAACAGGTGCGGCGCGGCTATCGTCATGCCGCCGTGTCGCATTCTGGGACGAAAAAAGCGAGAGGCGGGCGTATTTTGTTAAGTCCCGCCCGCTATAGAATGCGCGGGTTCAGATCGGAGCGACGCGCGACATGCACAGGATTTTGCTGGCGGAAGATGATGATGTGATGCGCGAATATCTGGCGCGTGCGCTGACCGTGGCCGGTTACCACGTGACCAGCGTTGATCGCGGAACCGCCGCCGTTCCCCACCTCGATTCGGGGACGTTCGACTTGCTGTTGTCCGACATTGTCATGCCCGAAATGGATGGCATCGAACTGGCGCAGCACGCCGCGCAGGTCGCGCCGCAAACGCAGGTGATGTTCATCACCGGGTTCGCCGCCGTGTCGCTGCGCGCCGAGGAAAATGTGCCGCAGGCCAAATTGCTCTCCAAACCCTTTCACCTGAAGGATCTGGTGCGCGAGGTCGACAATCTGTTCGCCAGCCAGGGCAAGAGCAACCGCAAATAAACGTTGGCCAAAGCGGCCAATGCGCCATGTTTGCGCTTGCAAGCAGCGCATGGCCCGACTAATGGCCGCAACCAGTGTGGGCGTGTAGCTCAGTGGTAGAGCACTGTGTTGACATCGCAGGGGTCGCAAGTTCAATCCTTGCCACGCCCACCATTTCCTTCCTTGTTGATTGCCCCGTCAATAGCGCTTGCGCCGCGCCGTTTGGCACGGCACATCGCGGCACATGAACTCCGTGCAACCAATGCGGCTGGGATGCTGCTATTACCCCGAACATTGGCCCGAGGACATGTGGGCCGACGATGCGCGGCGCATGGTCGATATGGGCTTGACCCGCGTGCGCATCGGCGAATTTTCCTGGGCGCGAATAGAACCAGAGCCTGGCTGCTTTGATTGGGACGGGCTTGACCGCGCGATTGCCGTGCTGGGCGAAGCCGGGCTGGGTGTCATATTGGGCACACCCACCGCGACGCCGCCGAAGTGGCTGGTCGACAGCATGCCCGACATGATCGCCATCGATCGCGACGGCACACCGCGCAAATTCGGGTCACGGCGGCATTATTGTTTTTCGCATCAGGGATACCGCGCCGAATCCGCGCGGATCACGCGCGCCATGGCCGAACGCTATGGCCAAAATCCGCACATCGTCGCGTGGCAAACCGACAATGAATATGGTTGTCACGACACGGTGCAGAGTTTTTCCGATGCATCGCGCGCCGCCTTTCGTCACTGGCTCGCGGCGCGCTATGCCAGCATCAGCGCACTCAACGCCGCGTGGGGCAATATATTCTGGAGCCAGACATATCGCAGCTTTGCCGAGATTGACCTGCCCAACCTGACCGTGACCGCCGCCAACCCATCGCACTGGCTGGATTTCCGGCGCTATGCGTCCGACATGGTGGTGGCGTTCAACCGGGAGCAGACCAACATATTGCGCGCGCTCAGCCCCGGGCGCGACATCATGCACAATTATATGGGCTTTTTTACTGAATTCGACCACCACGACGTCGGCACCGACCTCGATGTTGCCGGGTGGGACAGTTATCCGCTCGGCTTTCTGGAACAATTTTGGTTCAGCGATGCCGACAAGCTGCGCTATGCACGGCAAGGACATCCCGACATCGCCGCGTTCCACCATGACCTTTATCGCGGGTGCGCGGGCGGCCGCTGGTGGGTGATCGAACAACAGCCGGGTCCGGTCAACTGGGCGCGGTACAACCCCGCGCCGTTGCCCGGCATGGTGGCGCTGTGGACAATCGAGGCGATGGCGCACGGCGCCGAGCTCGTGTCCTATTTCCGTTGGAGGCAATATCCCAAGGCGCAGGAGCAAATGCACAGCGGGCTGCTACGCCCCGACAGCGTTACCGATCAAGGCGGCGTCGAAGCACGGCAAGCGGCCGACCTGATCGCCCGCATTGGCGTCGTGACGGCCGCACGCGCCGACGTCGCGCTGATCTTTGACTATCCATCCGACTGGGCAACGCAGATCGAGCCACAGGGCCAGGGCTATCGTGCGCTTCGGACCGCGTTCGAATATTACACCGCCCTCCGCGAAAACGGCCTTTCGGTTGATATTGTGCGGAACGCTGCTGACGCGGCGGATCATGCGCTGGTCGTCGCACCCTGTGCCATGCTGATCGATGAAGCCGGTGCGGCTGAATATGGCGCCCTTTCCGGCGCGCTCGTGCTTGGCCCGCGATCAGGCAGCAAGACGCCCGTCCTCACAATTCCGGCCAAGCTTGCGCCGGGTCCGCTCGCCGACCTGATCCCCCTGACCGTCGCGCGCGTCGAATCGCTGCGTCCCGGCTTGACCGAAGCGCTTGCATCGCCATTGGGCGGTCATGTCCATGGCTGGCTGGAGTACGTCGAAACCGCGCTGACACCGCGGCTAACGACGGCCAATGGCCGGGGGGTCTGGTATCAGCATGGCCGCGTGCACTATCTGGCGGCAAAGGTCGACGCCGACAGCTTGCGAACAATTTTGGCCAGCGCCGCGCGCGACGCTGGGCTGGCGCCGCAGTCGCTACCCAGCGGATTGCGGCTGCGGCGATCGGGCACGCATCTGTTCGCATTCAACTATACGCCCGATCCCGTTGACCTGTCGATGTTGACCATCCCCGCCGGAACGCAACGGATCCACGGCGACCCGATATTGGCCCCGGCGCAGTTTGCAGTCTGGCGCACGACCGACGGATAGCGAAGTCGCGTTGTGGTCAGACCGACGCTTCTGCGCGCTTGCTGGTGTAGAGTCCAAATGCCGCAATGATCGCGTAGCAGATGAGCGGCACCGCCAGCGCGATGCGGATATTTCCCGATATGTCCGCCACAACCCCGAACAACACCGGGATGATCGCGCCGCCGACGATGGCGGTGCACATGATGCCCGATCCCTGCGGCATCTGATCGCCCAGGCCTTCGGTGCCCAGGCTGAAGATCGTCGGGAACATCAGCGAGTTGCAAAGGCCAACCATGATCAGCGCCCAACCGGACACATTTCCCGCCGAAACGGCCGACAGGATGATCAGCGCAATCGCGCCTGTCGCAAAGGCTGCCAAGACCCGACCGGGTTTTGCCAGCCGGAGGATGAAGCCGCCGAGCAAACGGCCAATCAGCGCGCCAAGCCAGTAAATGGCAACCAGCTTTCCGGCGGCTTCCAGCCCCAGCCCCATAACGCTCTTGTCGCCCAGATAGGCAATCATGTTCGACCCGATCGCGACCTCCGCGCCAACATACACAAAAATGCACAATGCCCCGAACTGGACGCGGCGGTTGTGTCGCAGCAACCCCCATGTGCCGTCCAGCTTCACGCTGTCGGCCTTTGCATGGTCGAGCGCCGAACGAAACGTCCAGAACAGGGCCGCAATCGCCAGCATCAATATGCCCAG
>JBEGPL010000144.1:0-6108 GCA_041181445.1 Pseudomonadota bacterium | reverse complement strand
TCGCGCGGGTGATCCAGTCGGTATATCCCGCCACGCGGGTGTAGAGCGCGGGCTTTTTGCGCTGGCCGCACCCGACGCCCTGACTGACGATGCCGACCAGATGACGACCGCCGCCGACCTTGTCGCTGCGGGTCAGCGGCCCGCCGCTGTCGCCCTGGCACGAATCGCGCACGACGATCGGCGACGAACCGACGCACAGCGCTTTTGCGGGGTTCCAGATGCCCCTATATTCAGGGGTGGCGGCGCAGTCGCTGTCCGCCACCGAATTGACCGCCGCCTGCAACAGGTTGGCAGGTTTGCGCTGGACATTGCCGGCGCGGTCGAGCCGCGCGCTTTCCAGGCCGGTCGATTCACCCTGCCAGCCCCAGCCGGTGACGCGCAAAATCTGGCTGGACACAACCGGGTCATTCGCGGGCTGGAGCGGGATCAGGCGCACGCCTGCTGTCGCCACGGCTCCGGCGAGCTTGATCAGCGCGATATCGTCCTTTGGCACCGCCTTGGTATAGCCTTTGTGGATGACGACGCGCGCGATGCCATAGTTGGTGCCGCCGCTGATCAGGCTTTGCGATCCCATCATCACCCGCCGGTCGGTCATCACATTGCCCGCGCGCCCGTCGATCACCGGCAAATCACGCACGCAATGCGCCGCCGTGATGACCCAGCCGTCGCCGATGTAGGAACCGCCGCATTTGTGCGCGATCTCATAATCCTTGCGCACGTCGAGATAGATTTTGTCGGCACTGCCGCGCGGACGCAAGGCGTCGGCGGCGCGTTCCGCAGCATTATAGGGTGTGAGCGTCGAGTAAATTGCCACTTGCCACGGCGCGGTGCCAGGGTTTGCCGTGTTGCCGCGCACGATCCGCCCGTCGGGATCGTCACTGGTCGCGGCATCCGCATTGTCAATCGGTGTCGCGCTATCGGGAATCGCCTCCAGCACCAGCGGCGCCTCGTCGGCGGCGGGCGGGGTCTCCTGCGCCGCGCCGGTGGTGAGCATGGCGATGCCGACCAAGCTGGCAATCCGGGATGCGGGGGTCATGCAGGGTTCTCCTTCATTTGACGATGACGCTGGTGACGATGGCGTTCCAGTTACCGACGCGCGGCGCCTTTGGGTCGCGCGTGCCGCTGCCCGCGTTGCACAACAGGATTTCGAGCGCGCTGCTGCATGCCGGGCCGCCGCGCGCGTTGGTGCCTTGCTGTTCCAGCGCAGCGGCGCTGATCGGCTCGTCGGTCGCGATGGTGACGAAATGATAAGTTCCAGCCTGTGTGAGCCGCACCGGATCGTCGATGTCGCCCAGCGGTTTGCGCGGGGCCAGCCGCGCGTCGTTGCCGGCCGACGCGGGCAGGATGACCGACACGCCGAACGCCGGATCAATGCCCAGCACATACAGGAAACGCGGTTTGGCCGCCTGATTCTCGATGGTGACCAGATTGTCGCGATCGCGCGGCACGATGGGCAGGCTGTTCGCGCCGCCAGGACAGTCGGTGGCGACGCCGCGAACGGTGTTGGCGACGTCTTTGCCCTCGAACATCACCCGCGCCGCGTCGATACAGAAACGGATGCCGCTGCCTGCGGGCCGGTTGCCGACCCCCAGCATCAACAATTGCTGGACCCGCCATACTTTCTTGAGCCGGTCCGCCAATCGCGCGTCAAAGTCGGCGTCGGCGACCGCACCCAGTTCGGCAACAATCACATCGTCGCGTGCGCGCAAGACCGCGTGCCCCGGTTTGCCGGGGGCGGGGGCAACTTTGACCGGCGGGTCCTTGCCCTTGGTGACAAAGGGAATGGACTCCAGTGCAGCATTGACGGCCTTTTTTTCGGGCGCTGCGGTCATCAGATTTGTGACCGGAAAGCCAAGCACGCCATAATCGCGCATTTTTTCGACCGCGACCAGCTTGTCCGGCACGTCAGCGGCGGGCGCGGCCTCGAACGTCAGCACCGCTGTAAAATCATCGACTTTGCCGACGCGGGCAATGCCCACGGGGGCCACGGCACCGGTCAACATGTTCGTCTTGGGATTGAAGATTGAAAAGGTCGATCCGCTGGTGATGCCTGACAGCCGCCCGGCCGCCATCGTCAATTTGCCCCGGTCGTGGGTGACGGCAAAGCTGGTGCCTTCGCCGGGGGCGGTGCCAAGCGAAGCGCGCAGCTCCCCCTCGGCCACCGGCGTCTGTTTTGTATAGCCGGCGGTGATCATCCGCGCCTGCACCTCGCGGATGATGTCGCCAAAGGCAGCGCGCGGCATGACGTCGAGCGTGTCGATCAGCGTGCTGGTAAAAACCCCCGCAGGTTTGCCGTCGCGCGTTCCGCTTTCCAACGCCAACTGGCCGTCGAGCGCTGCGCCGAAATGCACCCAGTAACCGCCGCCGGGACCCTCGGTTGCACGCGCGATGGCGCGCGTTGGCGGTGCGCCCGTCAGCATTGGTGCGCTGCGGCCTTCGCCGCTGCCGCCCTCGCGCGTTGCGGTGCCGCTGTTGCAACTGTCAAAGACGGACACGAAATAAACGCCCTTGGCGACCGCGCTTTCCTTGATCGCTTTCAGTTCATAATCAAAAATCTCGGCGTTCGCCTCATCATTGGGTTTGCGCGCATCGTGCGGCAATATGGTGCCGTGAAACCCCGTCGCCTGATCCTGCCGCGCATCGTCGGCATATTGCGCGCCGTGCCCGGCAAAGTAAAAAATCAGCGTGTCCTTTGGCTGTGACACGGCGATCATGTCGGTCAGCGCCTTGATGATTTCGGCGCGGGTTGCGCATTGATTGTAAAGCGAGATCGACGGCGTCCGGGGGTCGACGGGCGTAGCGGGCGGGCAGGACCCCGGCCGCGTCATATCCAATTTTCGCAGGTCATAATTTGTGCGCAGTGCATTTTTGAAACGGATCGTGTCGCCGACCGCCCCGTTCAGATCCTTGAACCCCGCGCCCGGCACGCGGCCCCCGGTTTCCGAATAAAGATAGGTGTCGATGCCGACAAAGACACCGCGCGTGGTTTGCCCGGCGGCGGGCGCGGCGAGCAACGCCAGCATGACCGCAAGCAGGGCGATAAGGCGGCTCATGGCGTTGTCGTTCGTGCAGCGGACGGTGCGGTGGGGGGTGCTGGCGCCGGGGCAAGCGCGGCTTCGGTCACAGTTGCCGTGCTTGTCTCTGCCGCCGATGTTTCGACAACAGGCGTCGTGCGCGCCATCACCGCATAGGCGGGCAAATAGCTGAACAACGAAGGCTGCTGGATGCGCTGTGCCGGGGTCGCTTTGCGACCGGGAAACAGAAAGGCGCGCGCAGTCAGTCCGTCGTCGCCGTCGGCCGTGCCGGTGATTTTTTTGCTGTCGTTCAGTTCGGGCAGGCGCGCGACCGCATAGGCCAGCCATTCGTCGAGCTTGACCGCGCCGTCCGCGTCGGTGTCGGCGCGCTTTGCGCCCGTTTCGGACAAGGCCTCGCCCGGCCCGGCGAGCACATAAGTCAGCAGGCCATGTTTCAGCCTTTTGTCCTCATAGGCAACATCGCTGGCCTGCGTCGCCGCCAAAATCTGGATACCCTTGTCATAGGCGAGCTGCGCCAGCCCCGAATCGCCCATCGGCCCGGGGCGAAAACGTTCGGCCTGCAGGCTCGCGCCGCTGTGACAGGTGTCGAGGATCAGCGCGATCTGGTCGGCCTGAATATAGCGCAGCCAACCGGCGAGCTCCCACGACGCGATCAGCCCGCCGATCGGTTTGTCCTTGCCAGCGGGCCAATTGCCGTCGGCGGGGACCAGAAAGAAATTGCCCTTTTCATCGGCCCAGCCATGGCCCGAAAAGCTGATGATCACCACATCGTCGGGCCACGCGGTGTCGAGCATGCTGGCGTCGACATTGGCGGCTTTCAGCCGGTCACGCGGTCCGGCGGTCGAATCGCCCGCCAATATTGCCAAAATGTCGGCGATCACGGCGGCGGTGACACGCGGTGGCTCGGCGTCGGACCCACGGCGATTGCCGCGCAGCTTTGACCCGGCGACGACCAATGTGCGCGTGTCATAGCCCTCGATCCGCGCCAGCTCGCGGCCCATCAACCGCGCATCCTTGGCGGCATAATCCAGATTGAGGCGGCTTTCGTCATAGGCGTCGATGCCGATGGCGATGACAAAGGCCCGCGGCACGCGCGGCGTTTGCGGCGGCAGTTCATAGATTATGCTGTTGGTGACGCTCTTCACCCGGTCGCTGTTAAAGGCGTAAGCAGATATTTCCTGTTCACTGGCACCGCCAGGGTCCAGCGGCACGTCGATGATCTGGTGAATGATGCCGTCACCGGGCTTGTCGTCGTCATCGACCAGCCGGTTGGCGCGCCGCCATACGGCGATGTCGTCGTCCTGCACGGCGTCCGCGTCGAAATCGCGGTCGGGGACAAAGCCCGCGAACCGGCCCTGGCGGAACAGCTGGACATTGAACACGCCCGCTTTCGACTTGTCCTCGATGGTCAGTTCGACGCGGGCGATGTCGGGCGCGTCCCCCGCCGTCACGCTGTTGATCGTGACCAGCGGCAACACCCGGTTCAGTTTGGCAATCGGCTTTGGCGCGCCCATGGCCGCCTTGCAATTGTCCAGCGCGCTGCATTTGATCAGCTTTTCCAGCAGCCCGGGCCGAAAATAATCGCGCATGAAGGTCGACGGCGCCAGCGACTGGTCGGGCGCGTCGGCCATCAACCAGCGGAATGACGCGTTATCGGCCTCGACATTGGTGTCATACCAGCCTTCGGGCGTCGCGGTGACAAAAGTGTTGAGATCGGGGAAATAGGTGCTGGCGACCACCGTCCAATCGGTCGCGTTCCAATACCGCAGTCCTTCGCTGGGCGACAGCGCCCAAAACAGATTCCGGTCGGGCAAAAAGCCGCCCGCTTGCGGGCTGGAGAAATCGAGCGTGCGCAGCGCCGCGCCGGTCGCGACGTCAAACAGACGGATGCCCACCCCGGCGGCGTCGCCAATCGCCACGGTGCGCCCGTCGCCCGCGATCACCATCTGCTGGATCGGCTGGGCGTCGAGCACCGTCATCCGCGCGTCATCCAGAGCATAAAGTGTCGTCGCCAATTCGTCGGAAATGACGACCTCATACTCGCCAACCATAGATATTTCGCCGCCCAGAATCGGACGGTCGAAGCGCCGCGTTCCGACGATGACGCCGGTTTCGGAATCGAGCGCAACGACGGCGACGATGCCGTTGCTACCGCCCAGGGAAACAGCAACGGTATAGCCCTCGGGCGAGACGCTCAGCCCCTCAATGTGCAGGCCGGTTGGCAGTTTCATCTGGCCAAAGGGCTCCCATTTCGACGCATCGAAATCAAACCGCTCCAGCCCGGCATGCGCCTTGTCACCGGGCACACAGCCGGGTGCGCCCGCGCCGTACACGTCAAAACCGCGCCCGACCGCCATCGTGCAGCGCGACGCAAATTTGAACTGCGTATTGTCCGACAGATTGACGATGATCGCGGGCTGGGCAGGATCGAACGTTCGCCCGGTGCTGGCGGCGACATCGCGCTGGCCATAAGCCTGCAGCGAAGACCGCGTGAACAGCACGGCGCTGGGTGTCAGCCAAGCGACCTGATCATAGCGGCCGTCGGCCTCGAACAAGGGATAAGCTTCGCCCTGCAACAGATTATCGAACAATATCTGTGAAGTTTGGCCATCGCTGATCATTTGCGCATAGGCCAGCCGACCGCCATCGGGCGCGAGCAGCGAGACGCCGCGGTCGGCGACCGGCGGGGCGGTCATGGCGAGCCGGCTCAGCGCCTGATTGCCGGTCGTGCTGACATTGCCGGCGGCGTCGGTGTGGATGACCGGATTTTCGATGATCCTGATCCGCGTCTGCTCCATGCCGGTGTTGGTGCGGAACAGCGTTTTCGTCCCGTCGTGCGATTTGGGCAGCGGCAGCAGCGCCTTTCCGATTTCAGACCACGCCGCCCGATCGTCGGTCCCGGCGAGGTTGTCGAGCGCGACCCGGACATCATAGGGTTCGCCGTCGTTGCGATTGCTCAGATCGATGGCGGGCGGCACCTCCGCCGTCACGACCCGCGTTTTCAGGTCCAGTCGGTAACGGAACGCGCGCTTTGGCCCTTCGATGAACTGGGCGATCAGGAATGCGATGCCAT
>JBEGPL010000143.1:0-2758 GCA_041181445.1 Pseudomonadota bacterium | reverse complement strand
CCACGCCGTCACAGACGGCCCAGCGTGCCCGATCCCGCAGCCGGTTCGGAAATGAACCCGATTTTCTGGAAACCAGCATATTGCATCGTGTAAATCACCCCGCCAATGCACTGATACGGCGTGTTGATGTCGCCGCGAATGTGCACTTCGGGGAAATTTTCTTCGGTGATGTTTTCAACACCGCCGATGTCGGCCACCAGCTTTTCCAGCTTTTTGGTGCCCATATCGAGCAATTGGCGCGAATCAATCTTGGTCTGACCCCAATAGACTTCGCATGCCGTCCCATTTGGATCGGGCTGACCGTCGCTGTCCAGATCGGGCGCGCGGACCGAGAGCAAGACATTTTCGGGCTTTGTCGTGGTCGGTTCAAACGCGACGTCGGGCAATTTCAACGTCACCGTCTTCAACACCACCGGAACGGTGATGAGGAAGATGATGAGCAGCACCAACATGATGTCGACCAGCGGCGTCGTGTTGATGTCTGACATCGGGGCGTCTTCACCGCCCTCTTTTCCCACACTCATTGACATTGGATCAGCATCCTATCAAAAATTTCGCCTGATCGCACAGGCCGCATCCACCCCCAGCGGGCGGCGGGCCGGAGCGGGCGGCTGGCGTGATATTGACGCCAGGTCCGCCCGCCCCTGCACGGATCAGCTTTTCGCGGGCGCGGCCTTTGCCGGAGCCGCCGGTGTTGCCGGCTTGACCTGGCCGTTCGACATCATGCTGCCCAGAACATCGTTCGAGAAGGTCGACAGGCTGCGCGAAATCGTCTTGTTGCGGCCCTGCAACCAGTTGAACGCGAGCACGGCAGGAACAGCCACGATCAAACCGATGGCGGTCATGATCAAGGCTTCACCGACCGGACCGGCGACCGTGTCGATCGACGCCTGACCCGACGCGCCGATTTTCACCAGCGCGCGCAAAATCCCGATAACCGTCCCGAACAGGCCGATGAACGGCGCGGTCGAACCGACGGTGGCGAGAAAGGCCAGACCGCCCGCCAGTTTCGAGTTGATGTGGTTTTGCGAGCGTTCGAGCGAACCGTGCATCCAGTCATGTGCTTCGACGGGGTCGGTCAGCTTGGTATGTTCTTCGTTGGCGCGGATGCCGTCTTCGACGACCTGACGATAGGCGCTGTTCTTTTCCAGCTTGGCGGCGCCTTCGGCAAGGTTCGGGGCGCGCCAGAAATTGGAGGTCACGGCCTTGCCCTGCTTCATCACCTTATTCTGTTCGAACAGCTTGGTGAACAGGATGTACAGCGTGCCGATGAACATCACCAGCAGGATGAGGAACGTCAGCTGCGACACGATGCCGCCTTCGCACAGCGCGGGGATGAGGCCATAGGGGTTCTGGCCTTCCACTTTGACGCACATCGAAGCGGGCATCAGGCTGAGGCCGGCTTCGTTGGCTCCTGCTGCGGCCGCATTAGCGATCAGATTAATCATGGTATAAATTCCCTCTCAAAAATTGAAAATCATCAGATTGGTTGCACCCTGCCGGGCATCATTCCTTTGGAATCTGCCAGCGGACACTGTTGGAATAGCTCCCCGATGCCGGGTTGCCGTCGCGGTCCTTGGCCGGGTCGAAACGTGCACGCTTGGACACCAGCTTGCAGGTTTCGGCGTCAAGATCCGCATGTCCGCTCGAACGGGTAATGTCGCAACCCGTCACGCGTCCATCGGGTCCGATGGACACACGGAAACCGGTCGAACCTTCGCGTTCCTCACGCAGCGCGCGCGACGGATAATCGTCCGAGCTCGCCCAGCGTCCCGGATTGCCCTTGGGCGACGCCTTTGCGCTCCGGTCCGGCGTCGCGGGCGGCGCAGGCGGGGCCGGCGGATCGACGCGCGGCGTGAACGGCGGCGGCGTCGGCGGCGGTGTCGGACGCGATTCGACGGCGTTCGACGTCACCGGCGGCGGGAATTTCGACGGCGGCGTCACCACGGGTGGCGGCGGCGGCAATTTATTGTCCGGCGGCGGCGGCGGCGGCGGCTCTTCCGGTGGCGGCGGCTCTTCAACGTCCACCACGTCCAATTTCTCGGCCAGTTTCTTGACGATGCTGATATTCAGGCCGTTGACCAGGCCATAGCCCAGCGTTGCCGTGAACAGCCCGACCAAAACCATGGCCACTACCCTATTTTTAGGGTCTACTGAATCACCATATGCCATTCAGGGACGACACTCCTCACTAGATCATCCTGATAACCCAAGACTTGTATTCGACCCGGAGAAGTCATGCGGAAACGCAAATTGCATCCCCGAACAGCGACCCCGGCTGAATTCTTGCGCCTGTTTTTGTTTGACGCGTTTCGCATGTCCTATCGCGATGGCCGCACATTCGCAAACCCTTTATCGACGGTTAATGCAGCCGCCGTTACAGTCCGATACCCCCGCCACGATTCAGGCGCGGCCGATGGCAAGTCCAACGGCGCGGCCGCAACAGACAGGATGAATACATGACCAAATCCCCCGCCATCCGTCCGATAATGCTGGCCATTGCTGCGCTGGAAACTCTCGGTTTTTCGGGCGTTTCTGTCGCGCTCGCGGCCCCGGCGGCCCCGCCCGCTGCGACCGCGCCCGCGCCCAGCCCCTACAGCTATGCCGACGTTGCCGACGTCGCCACGATCGCCCCGATGGTCATCACCGCGACCGTGCGCAAGGCGATTGTCGTGCCCGCCGCGCGGGCCCCCGGTGTGCGCGCCGGTCATGTCCGGATGTTCGTCGAGGCCGATGTCGAATCGCTGATTCGCGGGTC
>JBEGPL010000142.1:0-11149 GCA_041181445.1 Pseudomonadota bacterium | reverse complement strand
GTTCGGTGCGCGCGGCGACATAGGCCTGAACCGCTGGTGGTGCGGCCGAACCCAGCCCGCCATACAGGCTGCGGCACAGGGCAAAGACGACAAAGGTGACGGTCGCCGAAACCCAGCCCGAAAGCCCCGCCCACAGGATCAGCCCGCACAGCGCCATCGACGAAATGAATCCGACCAGCCCCAGCGCCATCAGCGCCTTGCGCCCGCGGCGGTCCGACTGACGCGCCCAGCGCGGCGCGGTCGTCACCCACAGCAGCGCCGACCAGCTGAACGCCATGCTGACCCAGACATCGGGGATGTGCATTTTGGCGCCGATGGCGGGCAGGATCGATTGCATCGCGGTGTTGCCGGCCGCCGCAACCAGCATCACCGCGAACAACACCGCCATCCGGTCGTTCGGAATTTTTGGCGCGCCGCCGGGCATCAGGCGGGCCGTTCCCACGCATAGCTGCGTTCGATGCGCGCGACGACGACATGGGTCCATTGGTACCAGCGGGCGCGCCCGGCTTCGCGCACGACGCTGTGGTCGGCTTGCGCGCGCCACGCCCGCGCGGCGGCGTCATCGACCCAGTAACTTGTGGCAATGCCGACGCCGTCGGTGCCGCGCGCCGCGACAAAGCCCAGATAGCCCGGTTGCGTCGCGGCGCGCGCCTCCATCGCGGCGGCGGCCTGCGCATAACCGGCGTTATCGTCGGCGGTGCGCTGCGACGTGAAAATGACGGCGATGGCACCGTTGGGCAGGTCGATGACGGGGTTGGGGGCGGGGGCAGTCATGACCCGCTCCCCACCATAATGCGGCGATGCTGTCCAGCCCCGGCGCTAATCGCTTGCATCCCCGACCCAATTTTGCGACGGCAAGGGGCCTATTTTCACAGACGGACAAAAACATGACGCAGAGCCGCGCCGCGCCGCGCACAACCCGAACCCTGCGCCAGAAAATGGCCCGCTTTTTCGGGCCTTGGGGCATGTTCCTGAAAGGATTTATCAAACATCCGGTGATGGTCGGGTCGATCATCCCGTCGTCGCCGACGCTGATCCGGGCGATGCTGGCGCCGGTCAAATGGGACGAGGTCAAGCTGTTTGTCGAATATGGTCCCGGCGTTGGCACCTATTGCCGCCCCGTTTTGGAGCATATGCGCGGCGACGCGACGCTGATCGCGATCGACACCAACGCCGACTTCATCGACTATCTGCGCCGCGACATTGTCGACAGCCGCTTTATTGCGGTCCACGGGTCGGCGAGCGATGTCGAAGCGATCATCGCCGCGCACGGCTTTGACGCTGCCGATTATGTCCTGTCAGGCCTGCCCTTCTCGACGCTGCCTGAGGGGGTTGGCCCGGCGATTGCCGCCGCCACCCACCGTGTGCTGCGCCCCGGCGGCGCGTTTCTGGTCTATCAGTTCCGCGCCCGCGCGCGCGACTTTCTGGCGAAGCATTTCACCCGCATCGACAACGGGTTTGAATGGTGGAATGTGCCGCCATGCTTTCTGTTCTGGGGCTGGAAGGACTGATCAGCCCTTCAACCCGAAGTTGAGCCGCCGCGCGACGGTATAGTCGACCGCGCCGACCACAAACCACGACAGCATCCAGCGCAGCCGCGTCAGCCACCCGGCGCGGGCGCGGTGCAGCGCGGGGGTGATGTCTTCACACAGCGGCGCATGGTCAGCGACAAAGCTGCGCATCCGCTCGGCAAAGGCGGCGTCGCGGACGCGCACCATCAGCTCCAGATTGAGGTACAGGCTGCGCATGTCGAAATTCGCCGACCCGATATAGACGGCGTCGTCGATCACGATCAGTTTCATGTGCAGCTTTGACGGCTGATATTCGGCGATGGCGACGCCGCGCTTGAGCAAAAAGCCATAGAGCAGCCGCGCCGCGCCGATGGTCGCGCCATTGTCCGACTTGGCAGGCAGGATCAGCCGCGCCCGCCCGCGCCCGGCGACCTGTGCAATCCGCCGCAACATGCCCTGCCCCGGCGAGAAATAGGCCATCACCATGTCAATCTGGCGCGCGGCGAGCAGATCGCGCTTCATCGCGCGCGCCCATGGCGACAAGCGCTGCGTCGGTCCGCCGATCATCCACTGCAGATCGCCGTCGCCGGCCCGCCACGCGATGAGCAAACGGCGCAGCCGGAACCAGTTGCCATCGTGATGGACGACAAAGTCGTGGAGCTGGGCAAACCAGTCGGCCATCCGCGCAACGCCGGGCCCATCGATCAGCAGGCCGACATCGTGCCAGCCATCGCCATCGCCGGGCGCAGCGAAATAGTCATCGGCGATGTTGAAACCGCCGCCCAACATGCGCGCGCCGTCGGCAATCGCCATCTTTTGATGGTTGCGGATCAGGTAACTGGTGCGCCAGCGGCGCGAGAAATAATGCACGGCGCCGCCCGCCGCGCGCAGCGGCGCGAAAAAGCCATCGGACGTGTTGCTGGAGCCAAAGGCGTCGATGATCAGCGTCACCGTGACCCCGCGCGCCGCCGCCGCCGCCAGCGCGGCTTGCACGCGCTGTCCGGCATCGTCGGGGTCAAACATATAGAAGAACAGCGACAGCGTCGTGCGCGCGCCCGCGATCAGCGCCAGCAGCGCCGCCATCCGTTCGGGCCCGCGCGGATAGAGCGTCAGCCGGTGACCTGCGGCGTCCATGGCAAAGCCGGAAGGAAAGGGCGGCGTATCCATCGCCGCGAACATAGGCGCGCGTGGGCGCGGTGCAAGCGCGCGGTGCGGCGCGCTTTGGGGCCGGGGGCGCGGCGCGTTTTCATTGACTCGGCGGGTGCACGCTGATAGCGGGGCGCGATTCCGGCCTGTGTCAAACGGGCCTCTCCCCTCTTCAAGGATTTGAGAATATGGCCCGCGTCACCGTCGAAGATTGCGTCGACAAGGTTTCCAACCGCTTTGACCTGGTGCTGCTCGCGGCCCACCGTGCGCGCGAAATTTCGGGCGGCGCCGAACTGACCATCGACCGCGACCGCGACAAGAACCCGGTCGTCGCGCTGCGCGAAATCGCCGAACAGACGGTGCGCCCGGCGGACCTGGGCGAGGCGCTGGTCGGTTCGATGCAGAAGGTGATGATCGACGACGATGATACGCCCGATGAAATCAGCTCGATCAGCCGTTCGGCCGAAGCGCTGCGGCTGACCGCAGCAGCCCCGCCGCGCAGCCCGGCGGGTGGCGCCGATTTTGATTGAGGGCCTGACCTGACATCGCAACAAAGGGTCGGTTTTCCGGCCCTTTTTTGTGCGTGCGGCCGGTGGCCGTGGCTTTCGAGCGGGTGCGCACGAACGCGTCGTCCTTCGACAGGCTCAGGACGAACGGGGTTGGGGCGATTGTCCCCCTTCCGTTCGTGCTGAGGAGGGGCGCAGCCCCGTCTCGAAGCACCCCCACCTCCGTTCGTCCTGAGCCTGTCAAAGCACGTGGCGCCCACCCCCGCTCGGATCAATCGCGCCCCACCGCCGCCGGGTCGAGCTTTGCCACGCGGATAACATGATCGTCCAGAAACGGCGCGACGATGCTGGCGATGCGCTGGGCGCGCGGGCTTTCGACCGCCATGTTGAACAGGCAGTTGGCGATGACGTCGGCGATCTGGACGCCATCGCTGCGGTGGCTTTCGATCAGACTGGCGCGGCCCCATCCGCCGAGCAGCGCCTGAACCTCTGCCCGCACGACGCTCAGGATTGCGGGGTCATAGCGGCCGTCATCGATGACGACGTCGGTGCACGCGCCGCCGGTTTCGGGCAACCAGCGCGATATGGCGAGGTCGAGCAGCGCGGCATAGACATGGCGGTCGGCGGGCAAGGGTGCGCCGGGGGCGAGCGCCAGATCGCGGCGGCGGATGGTTGACACCCATGCGCGGCCGCCGTGCCGCGCGACCAGTTCGAGCAGATAGGCGCGCTCGATCAGGCTGATCCGGCTGCCCTTGACCTCGCCGCGCAGCCGGGTGACCTGACGGAACCGGTCGATCACGGCGGCGGCGGCATCGGGGTCGATGGCGACGACGGCAAAGGTCATCGCGCTGGCGGACAGGCCGCCGGATTCATCGCAATAGAGCGTCATTCGCCGACGCTATCGCGCAATCATTTGCAGGGATAGCGTTTCTTCATCAGGTCGAAAAATCCGGTGCGCACGCTGACATTGCTCTGCCGCGACGCGGGATAGCTGCGGAAATGCTTCATCAGATCGTTGCTGGTCATCTTGGCCTGCGCGGGCGGGCAGCTGTGCGGTGCCTTGCCCGCTTTCTTGTCACCCTCGATCCGCGTGCGATAGGCTCTGGTCGCGCCCTGCATCTCGCCCTTCAGCACTTCGATTTCGGGCGATCCCATCGCCAGGATCCCCTTGGCCTTGAGCCCGTCGGCCTTGCCCAGAAAGGTGGCAATCGACATGTCGCCCGCTGCTGCGGTCAGCATGACCAGGGCAAAGGGCAGGGCAATCAGGAACTTGGCGCGCATCGGGCATCCTTTTTGGGGCAGCGGTTTGAGCGTGCGGTGGTCGCACCGCGCGGGTGAATTGGGAATGAATGGGCGGTGGTGGGCCAAGGGTGCGTATGCCCGCATCGTCGTTCGACAGGCTCAGGACGAACGGAGATTTGTATGGCACAGTTCGCCATATTTTCTCCCATGTCTTTCCAACTCCGTTCGTGCTGAGCTTGTCGAAGCACGGGGGCGGCATGGGCCGAGGGTTGCGCATGTCCGCATCGTCCTTCGACAGGCTCAGGACGAACGGGGTTGCGGTGGCAGGACGGTGTGCGTTTGCGCGATTCCACCACCTCCGTTCGTCCGGAGCCGGTCGAAGGACGCCGAACGAACGGGGTAAGGAAAGACAATCCCCGCTTACGCCCCCTGTGCGGCGCCGTCGCCAAAGGGCTTGGACTTGCGGCGCACCTGCGGCAACGAACCGGCGTGGCCGTCGATCGGCTTGGCGGCGGAATCGCTGCCGTCGCTGCGGTTCAATCCTTCGCCGTTGATGATCCGCCGGGCTTCGTCGCCGGTCAGCGTTTCAAATTCGAGCAGGGCCTCGGCCAGCAATTTCAGCTTTTTGGCGTTGGTCTTGAGCAATTTGGTCGCGCGGGCATAGGCTTCGTCGACCAACCGCTTGATCTCATGATCGATCAGCTTGGCGGTGTCGTCGGACATATTGTGCCGCTGGGTCTGCGAATAGCCGAGGAAGGTTTCACCCTGTTGCTCTTCATATTGCAACGGGCCCAGCGCGTCAGACATGCCCCAGCGGGTGACCATCGAACGCGCCAATTTGGTCGCCTGTTGAATGTCGCCCGACGCGCCTGACGAGACTTTGGCGTGGCCGAAAATCTGTTCTTCGGCGACGCGGCCACCCATCATGATCGCCAGATCGGCATACATTTTGTCGCGGTGATAACTGTAATTGTCGCGTTCGGGCAGCCGCACGACCATGCCCAGTGCGCGGCCGCGCGGGATGATCGTCGCCTTGTGGATCGGGTCCGACGCGGGTTCGAGCAGGGTGACGAGTGCATGGCCCGCCTCATGATAAGCGGTCATCCGCTTTTCATCGTCGGTCATGACCAGCGATTTCCATTCGGTGCCCATCATCACCTTGTCCTTGGCGGCTTCGAATTGCGCCATGGCGATCAGCCGTTTGCCCAGCCGCGAGGCGAGCAGCGCGGCTTCGTTGGCCAGATTGGCCAGGTCGGCGCCCGAAAAGCCCGGCGTGCCGCGCGCGATGGTGCGGATGTCGACGTCGGGGGCGAGCGGCTTTTTCTTGGTGTGGACGGCCAGAATTTTCTCGCGCCCTTCAATGTCGGGCAGCGGCACGGTGACCTGACGGTCGAAGCGGCCGGGGCGCAGCAATGCGGGGTCGAGCACGTCGGGGCGGTTGGTCGCGGCGACGATGATCACGCCTTCATTGTCCTCAAACCCGTCCATTTCGACGAGCAACTGGTTGAGCGTCTGTTCGCGTTCGTCATTGCCATTGCCCAGCCCGGCGCCGCGATGGCGGCCGACGGCGTCGATTTCGTCGATGAAGACGATGCACGGCGCGTTGCGTTTGGCCTGTTCGAACATGTCGCGCACGCGGCTGGCGCCGACACCGACGAACATTTCGACAAAATCCGAACCCGAAATGGTGAAGAAAGGCACGCCCGCCTCGCCCGCAATCGCGCGCGCGAGCAGGGTCTTGCCGGTGCCGGGCGACCCGACGAGCAGCGCACCGCGCGGAATTTTCCCGCCCAGTTTGGAAAAGCGCGACGGGTCTTTCAAGAATTCGACGATTTCCTGTAGCTCTTCGCGCGCTTCGTCGATGCCCGCGACATCCTCAAACGTCACGCGGCCCTGCTTTTCGGTGAGCAGTTTTGCCCTGGATTTGCCAAAGCCCATCGCCCCGCCGCCGCCGTTGTTTTTCTGGACCTGACGGAACACGAGGAACGCAATGCCGATGATCAGCAGAAAGGGCAGCGACTGGATCAGCATATAGACCCAGAAATTTGGCGCTTCGTTCGCGCGGCCGTCAAATTTGACGCCCTTTTCGGTGAGCAATTTTTTCAGGTCAGGGTCGCGGATCGCGTTGGTGGTGAATGTGTCCTTGTTGGTATAGGTGCCCGTGATCCGGTCATCGCTCAGCACGACGTCGCTGACACTGCCTTCGCCAACCTTTTGCAGGAATTCGGAATAGGCGATGCCCTTGCCCGCGCCCGCCGCGCTACCGCTGAAAGCCGACGCAAAGACCAGCATGGCGAGCACGATGCCGCCCCAGATGAGCGCGCTTTTGACCCAGGGATTGGTCTGCGGGTCCCGTTCATCCTGCATGTCTGTCGACTTTCATTCGGCGCGGGGCCGCAAGGGCGCGGTCCGCTGTCTCCCACAAGATAGGATGCGCGGGTTAATTGGCAATAAGCATCGGTGCTTTTTGCGGCGATTTCCCGCGCGCGTGCGCTGGACCGATGCGCGCGGTTCAGCGGCGGCGCGGCGGTGCGCGTGCGATGCGCCAGTGCGGCGCGGCGGCGGCGGTTTTGCCGGTGCGCGGCGGGGTGAGCCGCCAGTCGCCGATCATCGCCGCCGTTCCGCCATCCAGCGCGGCGATCAGCGCGGTCACCTGTTCGCCGCGCGGGGCGAGCGCAGGGTCGGACTGGGACAGCCAGTGCAGCAGCAAGCGGCGTTTGATTTCAATCGGATACGCGTCGTTCCAGAACAAAAATTGCGATTGCTCTGGCGGCGAAGATTCGGCGAACAGCCGCGCCGTCATCCACCCCAGCGCGGCATCGGCGTCGGCCAGCGCATCGGCCGACCGCGAAAGTGCGACCGGATCGATCGCGTCAAAACCGGCAAGCGCGGTGCGCATCGCGGCGCGGTCATAGCGCGGATCGCGGTTCGACGGGTCGTCGGCGGCGTCGACTCCGGCGGCGGTGACCAAATCGACCAGTTCGGCGTGCCGCCAATGGAGCAACGGCCGCGCCAGATGTGCCTGCACCCGCCGCACCCCCGCCAGCCCGCCGACGCCGCTCGACCGGTTGAGCCGCATCAACATGGTTTCGCGCTGGTCGTCGGCGTGGTGCGCGGTCAGCAGCCAATCGATCCCGCGCGCCGCGCGCCAGTCGTGCAACAGGGCATAGCGCGCCGTCCGCGCCGCTGCCTGCACCGACCCGCTGATCGGCTGCGCCGGGGTCAGCGTGGCGTGCGCGATACCGATATGCGCGCACAATGCGGCGACATCGGCAGCTTCGGCGGCCGATTCGGGGCGCAGTCGGTGATCGACGGTGGCGGCTTCGACGCGGCCGGGGCAGGCGGCGGCGGCGAGCAGGAGCAGCGCGACGCTGTCCGGCCCGCCCGACACCGCGACGCCAAAGCGCGCGGTCGCCGCGCCCTGCGCACCGATCAGCGCGGCAAGATCGGCGGCGAAACGCGCGGTCAGCGCGGCGTCGGGGGTCAGGTCAGCAGCCAGCCTTGGCTTTGGCGGCGGCGGCGTCGGTGCGGACGTCGGCGGGCATGGTCGTGCCATAAACTTCGTCCAGTTCCTTGAACGCCTTGCAAGCGTCGGCCTTGCGGTCGAGCCGGTCGAGCGCGACGCCCATATACATCAAACTGTGCGGCGCGCGGTCGCCGTTGGGGCGGTCCTTGTAATTATTGTAAAAGGCGACGGCGGCCAGGCTGGGCTTGCCTTCGTCCAGATAGGCGCGGCCGAGCAGATTTTGCGCGCGGCTGGCGATCTTGTCGGTCGGCCAGCGTTCGACGACCTTCTTGAGCTGCGCCTGCGCCTCGGGGTATAATTTGGCATTCCACAGCCGGAACCCGTAATCAAAGCCGTCTTGCCGTTCGTTGCCGGTCGACGGCACTTCGACCGCCTTGACCAGCGCGACGCGGTCGTTCGGCTTGGCGGCGGCGGTCGCGGGCTTTGCGGCGGGCTTGGCCGCTGCGGTCGTTGCGGCGGGGGTCACCGTCGCGGGCTTGGCGGCGGCGGGTTTGGCCGCGACGGGCGTCGGCGCAGGGGCGGGCGCCGCAGCCATGGTCTCGGCGGGACGCGCAGCTTCGAGCGCCGCCAGCCGCTTGCTCACATCGGCCTTGAACGCCGTGAATTGCTTTTCCAGTTCGCCGATCTTGAAGCTCGATTGCTCGCTCGTGCCGGTCAGCGTCGCAATCTGGCGTTCAAGCGCGTCGACGCGCGTTGTCAGGTCGCTGATCGGGGTCGATCCGGACGCCGTGCCGGTCGTGCCCGTCGGCGCGCCGATTTCGCCTTCAAAAAATTCGGGACTGCCGCCGGGGAAAACGCTGCGCTGCACCGCGCGCATTTCCTTTTCCAGTTTTTCGACGCGTTTCGCAACCGCCGCGTCCTGTGCCATCAGCGGCGCAGCGGGCAGCATCAACGCAGCGACGCTGGCCAGCGTCACCAAGTGGATTCGGGTGAAAGCAGAGGAAGTCATATGGTCAGCCTGTCCCGTTTTTTACAGCCAATTCCATATGGATGGCGTGCAAAGACCCTGTTACGCGGTGAATCTAGCAAATCCGGCGCGCTTGGCAACGGGGGATTGCTCAACGGGTCGCCGGTTGTGGTGCAGACCCGCCCGTCGCCGCCGCCGCCGCCCCGGGCGCAGCCGCCGGCGCGGTGCGGGCGATGAGCGCCGCCGGTTTCAACGATATGCCCGACGTGATCGCATCGGGCGCGCCAATTTGCGGTACATCGCGTCCGCCGACGGTGATTTTCAATGCCTGCGGCCGCGCGGTGCGCAGCGTGAATTTTTCGATATAGTCGGCGGGCACGACCATGGTTTCGCCCGCGCTGAGCGTCCGCCAATTCTCGGTCTTGCCGGTGGCATCGTCAAAGCCGATCCACACTTCGCTGATGCCGGTCAACACGACCTGCGCGTTGGCATCGACCGCGGGGGTAGCGGCGGGGGCGGCCGCCGCTTTCGGTGCCGCCGCGGCGGCGGTCGCGGCGTCATCTTCGGCGGCAATTTCGGTGGCGACCAGATCTTCGCTGGGGTCCGCCGAAACAAAGCGCCAGACGCCATAGGCCGACGCCAGAAGTACCGCGATGGCCAGCGCGACCCATGCCAGCGTGCGCGTCGGCAAGCGTTGCGGATCGGTCGGCTCATAGGCTTCGTACGGTGCGCGGTCGGCATAATCCTGCTCGGCCAGTTCCTTGCGCATCGCGGCGCCAATCTCGATCTCGTTCAGGTCGAGCGCGCGGGCATAGGCGCGGGCAAAGCCGGTGATATAGGTGCGGCCCGGCAGGCCTTCGTAATGCGATGTTTCCAGCGCCTCCAGATGGCGCTGCGGGATCCGCGTTTTGGCCGCGATTTCGGAGACACTGCGCCCCGATTGCTCGCGCGCCTGTCGCAAGCGGTCTCCCACCCGCGTCGGGAGCAGTTCGCCCTGCGTCGGAACTTCCTCGTCTGTCATGCCAATCTCCATCGCCGGACGTGTTCTGGACCCGTTATATCGTCCGTGTCATTTGGTGATGCTTCATCGACCAGCCCTGTCCCAGAGTCAAACGGGTAAAGCACGGAAAGTGGCGCAATTCTGGCGGCTATTGTCATATAAGCGATGGGCGGAGCGATGCGCACGGACAAATGCGCCACTGCGGTCCCGTCGGGGTGCGCAATCAGCGCGCGACCAGCAACTGCCCGCCGGTCGACAAATGCCATTCGGTATCGGTGTCAAGCGCAAGGCACGCGCCCGCATCGACGGATTCGCCCGCCACGGTCACCGTGCCGACCAGCGGCAGCAACAGCGCCTGCGCCGCCGCGTGGCCATGGCTTTGCGTGGTCAGGTCGAGCGTGAAGAACGGTCCGTCGACCAGCCGCAACGCGGTTTCGGGTGCCAGCGCGTCGAGATCGACATGGCGTGCACGCGGGTCGGCATAGGGGCGTGCATCGGCGACCGCGACACCGTCGTCGAGGTGGAGTTCGCGCGGGCGGCCATAATCATACAGGCGATAGGTGATATCGGCATATTGCTGGATTTCGACCAGACAGATGCCCGCGCCGATGGCGTGGACGGTCCCGGCGGGGACATAAAGGAAATCGCCGCGCGCCACCGGCCGCCAGTCGAGCAGATGTTCGATGTCGCCCGACAGCGACGCGGCGCGCAGCGCGCCGGCGGGCATCGGCTGGCCCGTGCCGAGCCCGATGGTCGCCCCCGGCCCCGCGTCGAGGATCAGCCAGCACTCCGCCTTGCCCGACGCGTGACCGCGCGCGCGCGCCTGTTCATCGTTCGGGTGGACCTGCACCGACAGGCGCTCGCTGGTGAAGATATATTTGGCGAGCAGCGGCAGCGGCGCGTCGCCCGCCGCGAACCATATCTCGCCGACCGGATCGGTTACGGTCGTGCCAAAGGGCGGCGGCAGGTCGCTGCGGCCCCAGACTTTCGGCACGGATACGGCCTTCAGCTTCACGTGCGATCTTTCCTGCCACGCGCGCAGATTCGCGCCGGACCCCGCATAACATCTACACCTTAAAGGATATATTTCGAAAGGTCGCTGTTCGCGGCAATATCGGCAAGCCGCGCCGCGACATAATCCGCGTCGATGATGATCGTTTCGCCGCGATGATCCTCGGCGGCAAAGCTGATCTCTTCCAGCATTTTTTCCATGATCGTCTGCAAGCGCCGCGCGCCGATATTCTCGACGCTGTCGTTGACCTGCGCTGCGGTGCGCGCGACGGCGGCGATCGCGTCGGGGCGGATGTCGAC
>JBEGPL010000141.1:0-4504 GCA_041181445.1 Pseudomonadota bacterium | reverse complement strand
GGTAATCGAAACCGAACTGATCGGCCTGATGCGTGTGGTTTCGGCAACGCTGCCGCTGTTCCGGGACCAAGGATTCGGCAATTTCGTGACCGTGGTTTCAGTTGCCAATTACAGCTTCCCGCCGGGTGACGCGCTGTCGTCAGTGCCCAAGGCGGGGATGGAGGCGCTGGGCCGCGCGATTGCCAAGGAAGAAGGCAAATTCGGCATTCGCGCCAATATGGTCGCCCCCGGGATCATTGATGCCGGCCTCGGCAGTCATTTCCTGGAAACGCTGTATTCGCCCGACATCTGGGAAAGTCAGAAAAAGGGCATCGCGCTGCGCCGCTTTGGCACCGGCGAAGACATTGCCGACGCCATTGCTTTTCTGGCGTCCGACCGCGCCCGCTATATCACGGGACAAACGCTTATCGTCGATGGAGGGTTCAGCCTGTGAGCAACGCCAATCTTGCCCATATATTGTCCTTTCTGGACGCATTTCATGTCGGTGGCACACCCGATTTTGAACGTCTGTCCGCCTATTTTGCCGCAGACGGCTGGTATCAGCCGCTTGTGCCGGCGACCCCACGGATCATGGGCCGTGCGGCGATCGCGGCGGCGCTCGAAAAACAATATCAGACCTATTATGAATGCCGCTGCGAAATCCATGCATCGGCGGCGACCGGGCGCTTTGTTTTTACCGAGCGCACCGATCATGTCACGCTTCACAATGCCGACAAAAAGGTCGGATCGCGCGTTTGCGCGGTGTTTGAAATGACCAGTGATGGCCTGATTGCCGGATGGCGCGAATATTGGGACAGCGGCGACGTGATGCGGCAAATGGGCATCTCTGCAGAAGACCTTGCGGCGGCGATGTAGCCATGCTGACGCTCCATCACCTCAACAACTCGCGGTCGCAGAAAATTCTCTGGCTGCTGGAAGAACTCGAACTTCCCTATGAGCTGGTGCGCTATCAGCGCGATCCGCTGACGTTGATGGGGCCGCCCGCGCTCAAGGCGCTGCACCCGCTCGGCAAATCGCCCGTGCTTGACGACGGGGGCCAGTTGCTCAGCGAATCGGGCGCCATCACCCAATATCTTCTCGCCCGATACGGCCAAGGCCGACTTGCCCCCGATCCGGCCGGGTCCGATCATATGCGCTTTGTCGAATGCCAATATTTTGCGGTGTCGGCGGGCATGAACCCGATCATGATCAAAGTTTACGCGCGTGCATTCGGGTTGACCGGCGCGCCTATCGATGTCGCCGCGACCGGCGAGCTCGAAACCGCGCTAGCCTATATCGAAACACTGCTGGGCGACCGTGCATGGCTGGTCGGCGACGCGTTTACGGCGGCCGATATCCAGATGAGCTTTATTCCCGAACTTGCCCGCGCGGTCGGGGTGTTTGATGGCCATGCCAAAATTACGTCGTGGCAAGCGCGCCTCTATGCCCGCCCGGCGTTCCACCGGTCAATCGAACGCGGCGGCGCGTACGATTTTGCCGCATCAGTTTGAACAAAAAAAGGGGAGGCATGGCGGCCTCCCCCTTTCCCTTTACCCAAAGGACTTATTTGTAGGGATCGACCGGCTGCGGGGCCTTCATCACTTCAAGGTCAATCAGCATCGAAAGCACGTCGGATATCGAATAAATGTGGACAATCTTTTCGCCGGCAAAGCGGATCCACGAAAACCACAGCACATCCAGCTGATTGCCCGTCGGCTGGACACCCATATAAGGGCCGCCAGTGTGCTTGCCGTGGTGGTGGCACAGGACGCAGATTTCGTTATCGCCTTTGCCCCAGGCCTTGAGCGTCCGATAAACGCTTGGCGGGAATGTATCGAACAGCGCACGCGGCGAGGTGTTCCATTCCTCGAACGTCCCCAGATCGGGGCGGTTCGGGTTGTCATAGGTCATGTTCGCGGTGTCCATGAACTCTTCAAAGCCGCCCCAGTCGCCGACATTCAGCTTGTCATGCAGGTTCATCCACTGGTTGACCATGAACGTCTGGCGTTCGGTCAGGCCATCGGTGATCTCCGCACGCTTTGCCGTTGAAAGTGTGAAGTCTTCAAGTGTGAAGGGCGGGATACGTCCGGCCATGTTGTCATCTCCTGTTTTCGGTTGACCGTTCTTTTCCCGACCCGCCCCTTCGCGCAACCTACCAACGGAAAGGGCGATCAATGCGCAAAGCTCTTAGACCGTTATCGGGAGAGGAGTTGGCCAATGACACTATCTTTGCAGGACATGTCCGACCGGTTCGAGATTCAAGACCTCATGGTCGGTTATTGTTATGCCGTGGATGATCGCGATTTCGATGCGCTGGACCAATTTTTCACCGATGATGCGGTGATTGACTATACCGAAATGGTGCCCTTCAAAGGGACGCTGGCCGAGACCAAAGCGTTTCTGCGCGCCAGCCTCGCTCCGATCACCATGTTCCAGCACGCAATCAGCACGACGCAATATATGATCGACGGCGACGTCGCGGAAACGCGCACCGTATGTTCCAACCCGATGGTCGTGGCGGGCGACGATGGCCAGCCGCAAACCCTGTTCTTTGGTCTGTGGTATATCCACCAGTTCCGCCGGACCGCCGGCGGCTGGCGCATTTCGGGTCTGCGCGAAAAGAAATGCTACGCCCATAATCTGCCCGCCTATATCAAGGCGATGACAGCATGAACGCCCCGCCAATGGGACCGCCGATCAATCCGTGGATGATCGAGACGGGCAGCATCTATTTCTGGTGTGCGCTGGTCGTCATTTCCGCGGCGCTGACGTGGCGGAATGGCAAACTGCCGCTTGTCGGCCTGTGCCTGATCGCGGCGACGTCGAGTTTCTGGCAGGAATTTTTTGGCGATTGGGGCGCCTATGTTGCGTGGAATCCGGCGTTTGCGCGGCTGCCACTGTGGGGCGAGATGGCTTTTACGACGCCGGTGAAGCCATTTTTCATCCCGTTCAGCTGGGGCTGGTGGTTCGCGGTGTCGCTGCCACTGCTCGTGTCGCTGGTGAGCTTGCTCGGGCGCAAATTGCCCGCGATTTCGACCAACTGGCTGTCGCTGCTGATCGCCTTCCCGCTGTTCCTTGCCTATCAGGTCTATGTCGAGGGCAGTTCGGTTGCCAACGGCTGGTGGACCTATGATGTCGTCATCGGCCCGGCTCTGGAAAGCGAAAAGGGCCGTTTGCCGCTCATCTTCCCGCTCTTGCTCGGTCTGTGGGCCGCCTATTTTGTGGCAAAGCTTGCGAAGCGCGACGCCGCCGGATTCTGGCCGCACGAAATCAAGATGGGCGTTGCGGCAAAGCCCGCCGGGTGGCGGCGCGAGCTTGCCCGGACCTGGGCGATGATCATTCTGTTTCAGGTCAGCTTTTTCATCTTCAACATCGGCTCGGCGATGCTGGGCCGTGCGCTGTTTGGCGGGCCGAGCCTGTTGGTGCCAAGACATATATGAACCGCTCGCTGGCCGTCATCTTGCTGTTGTTTGGCGGCGCGCTGGTTTGGCTCGGCGCACAATTGCTGACCGCGGGCGGCTCGGCCTATTATCTGCCAGCCGGCATGGCGCTGATCGTCACGTCATGGTGGCTTTGGTGGCAATCATCCAACGCGCTGACATCATATGCGGCGCTTTGGGGCGTCACGCTCGTCTGGAGCCTGTGGGAATCGGGCTTGAACGGTTGGGCGCTGGCGGCGCGGCTGGGTTTGCTCAGCGGCATTGGGATCTGGTTGCTGACGCCGTGGGTGCGCCGTTCGCTGGGTGTCGGCGCATCAACCCGGTGGACCAAGGCGGCGCTGTCGCTTGCTGCCGTCGCGTTGGTGAGCGGAACGGCGTGGTTGTTCTGGAATGATCGCATCACCGGCGGCACGGCGGTCGCCGCGCAGGCTGGCGACGCAATGGTCGACGGCGACTGGTTGCATTATGGCAATGCGCAGGGCGGAAATCGCCACTCGCCGCTGACCCAGATCAATGCCGATAATGTCGGGGCGCTCGCCCCCGCCTGGACATTCGCCCTCGGCAAGGAACCAAATGGTGAGGCGGCTCCATTTGAAGCGACGCCGCTCAAGATCGGCGAGCGGCTCTATGTCTGTTCGGGCTATAATGACATTGTTGCGCTTGACGCCGAAACCGGCAAACAGGCGTGGCGGTTTGCGGCCCATGCCAACACCGACGGCATATTCGGGCAAACGTGCCGGGGACTGGCCTATTACAAATTGCCAACCGCAGCAGCCGGGTCAATCTGCGCCGAGCGCCTGTATACCGCCACCATCGACAGCCGCCTGATCGCGGTCGATGTCGCGACCGGCAAAGCCTGTCCAAATTTCGGCACCGACGGCACGGTCAATTTGTTGAATGGGATGAGCACGGCGCCGGCGGGCTATTATCATGCCACATCCCCGCCCGCTGTAGTCGGCGGCAATCTGGTCATCGGCGGCTGGGTGACCGATGGCCAGATGACCGGCGAGCCTTCGGGCGTGATCCGCGCCTTTGATGCGGAGAGCGGGGCCTTTGCCTGGGCATGGGACATGGGCCGCCCCGAC
>JBEGPL010000140.1:0-4047 GCA_041181445.1 Pseudomonadota bacterium | reverse complement strand
TTGACAGTCTGGTGGCAACAGCGCGGGCATCGGCGGGTTTCCAGCGGGTGACGTTGACGGGCCAAGTCGACTGGGAACAGCGCAAAGTGCCGTTCGGCCCCGATCCGCCGGCACAGGTCGCGGCCTCGCTGCTCGCCAATGCGCGGTTCGGCAATGTCCGGGTGCGCGGCGAAGCGCGTTTTGGGCTGTCGGGCACAAATGATGAAAGCCGTTTTGCGCTGGTCGCCGAATGGAACGGCAAAAAAGACAGCCAGTGGCGCGCCGAGCTGGGTTATGACGGCGCGCGCGACCGTGTGTGCGGCGGCGCGGGCTATATTCGCAAGTTCGACAAGTTCCAGCTGTCGGCCTTTGGCGAAGTTGCCAGCGACGGTTCGGTTGCCGCGTCGCTGGGTCTGGCGTTCAGCCTGGGCCCCGACCCGCGCAAGGGCGGCGTCCGCGTGTCGCGCGAAAAGCTGGCCAGCCGGGGGCAGGTGCTCGCGACCGTCTGGCGCGATGAAAACGGCGACGGCGTGCGCCAGGCGGGCGAGCCGGTCGAGGCGAATGTGCCGCTGACCGCGGGCCTTTCGGTCGTTGACGAGGCCACCGACGCCCGGGGTCTGGCAATGATCGACGGGCTGGAACCATTTCGTGCGGTGATGATCGGCATCGACGCCGGGTCGCTGCCCGACCCCTATATTCAACCCGCGCTGCCCGGTGTCGTCGTGACCCCGCGCCCGGGCATGACGATGCGCGTCGAATTGCCACTGGTCGCAGCGGGCGAGGTTGACGGCACGCTGATCCGCGACGGCGGCAATGAAATCGGCGGTGCCTTGATCGAACTGGTCGACAGCGCCGGGCGGGTGCGGGCGACGACGGTCAGCGAATTCGACGGATTTTTCCTTTTTGAAAGCGTGGCTTACGGGCGCTATACGCTGCGGGTATCGGCCGACAGCGCGGCGGCGTTGAAGATTGAGGGCGGACAAATCGCGGTCGCCGCCATCGATGGCGCGCGCCCGCGTGTCCGGTTGGGTCTGCTCGCCATGCGCACGCGGCCGGGAATGGCCGGGACCGTGCTGGCCGCGCGCGATGACGGCACGGCGGCACTGCCGCGCGGGCCACCGCGCGCTGCCGACGCTGCGCCCGCGCCGAAATCTGATGATCAGGCGGCGGGAAAGGCCGGTTCGTCGGCTGGGCGTTAACCATTTTTTAGGGACAAATCGGCCAGATCAGGCTTATGATTTGTGCATTGATCCGCGATGCGGCGACACAGGATGACGGGACATGTCCGTTATGGGGGAAGTTCAGGTGACCAATA
Source organism: Pseudomonadota bacterium (assembly GCA_041181445.1). Taxonomy (GTDB): domain Bacteria; phylum Pseudomonadota; class Alphaproteobacteria; order Sphingomonadales; family Sphingomonadaceae; genus Sphingopyxis. The sequence continues at coordinate 2,753 of JBEGPL010000140.1, read as the reverse complement.
ATGCGACCAGCGCCGATGTGGCGATTGTCGGCGCCGGCCCGGCGGGGCTGACGGCGGCTTATTTGCTGTCGAAAAAGGGCTTTTCGGTCACTGTGATCGAAAAAGACCCGGTCTATGTCGGCGGGATCAGCCGCACGGTCGAACATGACGGTTTCCGCTTTGACATCGGCGGCCACCGCTTCTTTTCCAAAAGTCAGGAAGTCGTCGATCTGTGGAACGAGATTTTGCCCGACGATTTCATCCAGCGCCCGCGGATGAGCCGCATCTATTATGAGGGCAAATTTTACAGCTATCCGCTGCGCGCGTTCGAAGCGCTGTGGAATCTGGGCATTTTCCGTTCGACGTGGTGCATGGCGAGCTATGGGTGGGCCAAGCTGTTTCCGAACCGCAACGTCCGCAGTTTCGAGGATTGGACGGTCAACCAGTTCGGCTGGAAACTTTATTCGATCTTTTTCAAGACCTACACCGAAAAAGTGTGGGGCATGCCATGCGACGAAATGAGTGCCGATTGGGCGGCGCAGCGGATTAAGGGGTTGAGCCTGGGGTCAGCAGTGCTCGACGGGCTGAAACGCTCGTTCGGGCTGAACAAGGCGCCCAACGACGGCATGGCCACCAAGACCTTGCTCGAAACATTCCGCTATCCGCGGCTCGGCCCGGGCATGATGTGGGACGCCGCGCGCGACCGCGTCGTCGAAGCGGGCAATCATGTGCTGATGGGCCATGCGCTGAAACAAATGGCGCATGATCCCGTCAGCGGACGTTGGCGCGTCGAAGCCACCGATGAAGCAGGCGCGCTGGTGACGATCGACGCGGGCCATGTGATCTCGTCAGCGCCGATGCGCGAACTGGCGGCGCGGCTGCAACCGTTGCCCGACACGAGCAGCAACGCGATCCAGTTGAAATATCGTGACTTTCTGACTGTTGCCCTGATGATCAAGTCGGACGATCTGTTCCCCGACAACTGGATTTACATCCACGACAGCAAGGTGAAGGTCGGCCGGGTCCAAAATTTCCGCAGCTGGTCGCCCGAAATGGTGCCCGACCCCGCGATTGCCTGCGTCGGGCTGGAATATTTTTGTTTCGAAGGCGACGGGCTGTGGTCGTCGTCGGATGCCGACCTGATCGACCTCGCCAAAAGTGAAATGGCGATCCTGGGCCTGTGCAACCCCGATGATGTCGTCGGCGGCGCGGTGGTGCGTCAGGAAAAGGCCTATCCGGTTTATGACGATGAATATGCCCACCATGTCGCCGAAATGCGCGGCGAGCTGGAAACGCGTTATCCGACGTTGCACATGGTCGGCCGCAACGGCATGCACCGCTATAATAATCAGGATCATGCGATGATGACCGCGATGCTGACTGTCCGGAATATCGAATCGGGCGCGCGGGTTTACGACATCTGGTGCGTCAACGAAGACGCCGAATATCATGAAAGCGGGACCGAAGGCGAACGCGCGGCGCTGGCGTCCGAGCGGTTGGTGCCGTCGCGGCTCGAACAGGCGGCCTAGGCGATGTCGCCGGTTGCGACCTTGATCGACCATATGCGGCGCTGGACGTGGGTCCGTTATGTCGCGGCCAGCGTCGCCGCGCTCGGCATCGACATGGGATTGTTCCTGTTGCTGCTCGCCAGTGGCCTGTCGGCGACGTTGGCATCGGCGACGGGCTATATGACCGGCATATTGGTTCATTGGCTGATTTCCAGCCGGCTGGTTTTTGCCGACCGGGCGGCGCGCGAATCGGCCGAACGCAACCGGCAAAAGGCGTTGTTCGTCGTGAGCGCGCTCGTTGGACTGGCGATCACCGTTGCCATTGTCGGCGTCGGTGAAGCGCTGGGCTTTGACCCGCGCCTCGCCAAAATTGCCGCGATATTGGTGAGTTTTCAGACGACTTATGTGATGCGCACGACCTTTGTCTTTGCCGCGCGTGACTGACCGTGAACCGCACGCGGCGATGACGCGCGACACGCCTGCCTCCCCTCCCCCGGTTCCCGGGGGCTTGGCCGCGAAGGGTTTGGGTATCGTCACGCTCGTCATGTGGCTGGCGCTGTCGATCGTGCTTTTGACACAATTTCGCACCCATATCGCCAATCTGGACCTGCGCGACACCGACGACGCGCTCCGTCTGGTCCAGATTCGCGACTGGCTGGGCGGGCAAAGCTGGTTCGATGTCACCCAATATCGCGTCAATCCACCTGATGGCGGCGCGATGCACTGGTCGCGGCTGATCGACGTCCCGGTCGCGGCGCTGATCCTGTTGTTCACGCCCATTCTGGGTGCGGTTGCGGCTGAACAGGCGGCGCTGGCCTTTTATCCGTTGCTGCTGATCGCCATGATGATGGCGATGGCCGGGCGTTTTTGCCAGCAAATGGGCGACCGCGACACCGGGCTGGCGGCGCTGCTGATTCTGGTCACCTGCGCTACGATTTTGAACCAGATGGTGCCGCTGCGCATCGACCATCATGGGGTCCAGATTCTTCTGGCTTTTGGGTTGCTTTTTCAGGCGATTGCGCCGCCATCGGCGCGTTCGGGCGCGATCGCGGGGGGGGTGTTCGCGCTCTATCTGTCGATTTCGTTCGAAGGCCTGCCCTATCTCGCGATGTTCGGCGCACTCTTTGCCTTTGACTATGTGCGCGGTGCTGACAATGGCCGTCGGCTGGCGGCGTTTGCGGCGGTGTTTGCGCTGGGGAGCCCGGCGATATTGGCGGCGACGCGTGGATTTTCCGCACTCTGGCCCGTCTGGTGCGACGCCTGGTC
>JBEGPL010000139.1:0-5397 GCA_041181445.1 Pseudomonadota bacterium | reverse complement strand
AATGGTGTCGCATGCGCCAGATCCTCATCCGAATCGCGGTGACCCGCCATCGCCAGTTTCCAGAATTCGCGTTCTTCGGCCGTTCCGCGCGCATAGGCCAATATGACCGGCAGTGTCACTTTGCCGTCGCGGAAATCATCGCCCACGCCCTTGCCCATCGTCGCAGCATCGGACGCATAGTCGATGGCGTCATCGACCAGCTGGAACGCGATGCCCAGATTGCGGCCATAGCTGTCGAGCGCCATCTCATATGCCTCGTCGCGCTCGGCAACGACGGCGGCGATGCGGCACGCGGCGGCGAACAAAGCGGCGGTCTTGGCCCCGATAATGTCCAGATACTGGTCTTCGCTGGTCTCGACGCGGCGCTGCGCCGACAATTGGTTGACCTCGCCCTCGGCAATCACCGCCGATGCGCGCGACAGGATTTTGAGCACTTTGAGCGACCCATCCTCCACCATCACTTCGAACGCGCGGCTGAACAGGAAATCGCCGACCAGCACCGACGCGCTGTTGCCCCAGATGATGTTGGCCGTTTTGCGCCCGCGCCGCAGGCTGGACCCGTCGACGACATCGTCGTGGAGCAGCGTCGCGGTGTGGATGAACTCCACCGCCGCCGCCAGTTTGCACTGCCGCCGCCCGCGATCAAGTGGCCGGCGAGCTCGGGAATCAGCGGAATGTCCGACTGCATCCGGTCCAAAATCACGGCGTTCACATCGTTCATTTCGGGAGCGACAAGCGCCATCATCGCATCGAGTGACGGGGCGCGGTTCGGGTGGAGCGGGATGATCTCGGCGGTCATGTTGGCCCCAGCCTCTGGGCGGGCGGCCCCGAAAATGCAACTCTTTTGGCTTGCGTTTCGCGCAATCCGGCTGAAAAGCAATGCAATCGCAGCAACCGGAAAGCCCCCGCCCCATGGACGAACGCCTTGCCACATATCGGCAGAGTATCGACAATATCGACGCCGCGCTCGTCTATATGCTCGCCGAACGGTTCAAGGTGACAAAGGCCGTCGGCGAGCTGAAAGCCGAAATCGACCTGCCCCCCGCCGACGCCGCGCGCGAGGAACGCCAGATCGAACGGCTGCGCAGCCTGGCCCGCGACGCCAACCTCGACCCCGATTTTACCGAAAAATTCCTGCGCTTCATCATCGATGAAGTGATCCGCCACCACGCACGGCTGCGCGCGGGGTAAGACCCCTGCCCGCCCCCGTCTTTCGACAGGCTCAGGACGAACGGTTCTGGGAGGGGGACGGTGGCACCCTCACCCCGTTCGTCCTGAGGAGCCGCGAAGCGGCGTCGCGAAGGACAGCGCCCGCCCCCGTCCTTCGACAAGCTCAGGACGAACGGTCTTTTGGGGGCAGATCGAAACCCCGAGCCCGGCCTAGACCGCAACCACCGTCTGTTCGATCGCGCCGAAAATGCTGTGGTGCCGGTCGTCATCCATCCAGATGCGCACCGTGTCGCCCGCCAGCATGAACGGCGTCACCGGCTTGCCGCTCATAATCGTTTCGACCGTCCGCACTTCGGCGAGACAACTATATCCCAGTCCGCCCGCGCTGATCGCCTGTCCCGGGCCGCCATCGGCGCCGCGGTTCGACACGGTGCCCGACCCGATGATCGTTCCCGCACCCAACCGCCGCGATTTGGCGGCGTGCGCGATCAGCTGACCAAAGTCGAACGTCATGTCGACACCCGCGTCGGCGCGGCCGAGCGGCGCGCCGTTATAGTCAACGCACAGCGCGCCGCGCAGTTTGCCGCCGTCCCAGCGCGCGCCCAGTGCATCAGGGGTGACGAACACCGGCGAAAAGGCGGACGAGGGCTTAGACTGGAAAAAACCGAACCCCTTGGCCAGTTCGTCCGGGATCAACCCGCGCAGTGACACATCATTGGTCAGCCCGACCAGCCGGATATGGCTGCGCGCACCGGCCGCCGACACGCCCATTGGCACGTCGCCGGTGACAACGACAACCTCGGCCTCCATATCATAGCCCCACGCCGGATCGGTAAAGGGGATGGCGTCGCGCGGGCCCAAAAAGGCGTCGCTGCCGCCCTGATACATCAGCGGATCGTGCCAGAAACTGTCGGGCATTTCGGCCCCGCGCGCCTGACGGACGAGCGCCACATGGTTTACATAGGCACTGCCGTCGGCCCATTGATAGGCGCGCGGCAGCGGCGACGCGGCGTCGCGTTCGTGGAACCGGGTGCGGGGAATGGCACCATGGTTCAGGTCGGTGGCAAGATTGCCAAGGTCGCCCGCAATGCGGTCCCAATCGTCGAGCGCGGCCTGCATCGTCGGGGCAATCGCGCCCGCGTCGGCGCACCAGGCCAGATCGTCCGACACGACGACGAGCCGGCCGTCGCGGCCCGATTTCAGCGAAGCAAGTTTCATGGCATCCCCTGTTGACGGCCGTTCGCCGTCCGAAAGGGATCAGCGCGGCATCTGAATCGAAGCGTAACAGGTAAAACCGCTTTGACCAGCCCGCAAGCGGCTGATGTAGCGCAGATAGGCCTGGCTCTGTTCATAGCTTGCGCCGGGAAGGGTGCGCCCGGCAAACGCGGCCTTCACCTCTTCGCCGGTGAACGGGCGCGGCGCGCCGGGAAAAGCACCCTCGGTCCCCGATGGAACCAGCCCGCCGGTGGCGTCGATATATTGCGCCGAATTGGCGGGGTCGGGCACCGGAATCTGGCAATTCAGCACCGACACTGCGGTCTGGGCAAAGGCGGGGCGGATGCTGACCGCCATCGACGCGGTCACCGCACCCAGCGCCAGCGCGCGGCGCCGCGACAGGCGTGCCGCGTCGGCATCGGTCGCCGCCAGCGTCGGTTCGGTTGCCGCTTCGTTCGGCACGGGCGCGTCAGATTGTCCGGTCATCGCAAGGGGTTTAGCGCAAGCAAGGCCCGCCGCCTAGCCTTTCGCTGCATCCTGCGCACTGCGGTCCCTTTTTGGAACAGGTGGCGGCGCAGTCGTTAAAGCACCGCGTCCGCCCGAACGGCATTGCGCAAAGCGTCAGGATTGATAAGCCCGCGCGATGATGTCGCGGTCGAGCCTGATCCTGCCCGCTTTTGCGTTGCTGGCGTTGTCGGCGCTTGGCGGCCTGCTGGTCGGCGGGGCGCCGCTGGTTGTGGCGCTGGTCGCGGGCGGCGGCGCGCTGGCGCTGGCGTTGATCGGGTGGGGCGATGGCGACAATTCAATGCGGGCCGATGCCGCGTCCGACGGTGATCGTCCGGCCTCATCGCTGTTCGGCCATGCCGATTTCGCCGCTTTTGCCGACGCAAGCCCCGACATGATTGTTGGCATCGACGGCAGCCGCACGGCCTTTGCCAACACCGCCGCGCGGCGGGTGCTGGGCGATCATATCGTCGGGACGGACATTCGTCAGGCGATCCGCCACCCCGCCGCCGCCGACCATCTGGCCGCCGCCATGCCCCGCGATGCGGTCGACCTGCCCGGCCTTGGCCGCCCCGGCGAACGATGGCAGTTGCGCACGGTTATGCTCGGCGACGGCAGCCGTATCGCGATAATGTCCGACGTCGCCGCGCGCGAAGCGGCGGAAGCGATGCGCGCCGACTTTGTCGCCAACGCCAGCCACGAACTGCGCACGCCGCTGGCGTCGATCATCGGCGCGGCCGAAACGCTGGAGGATGCCGGCGTCGCAGCGGATGACAAGGCACGGGCGCGCTTTACCGGCATCATCGCGCGCGAAGGGCGACGGATGCAGCGGCTGGTCGATGATCTCCTCTCGGTCTCGCGCATCGCCGCCGACCGGCACCGCGCCCCGACCGACCGCATCGACCTGACAGCGACGGCCGCGGCGACAATCGAGGAAATTCGCGGTGGCGGCGACGCCCGCGCCGCCGACGTGACCCTGTCGGTCGCGGGCGCATGCCCGTTGGTGATGGGCGATGCCGGGCAGATCGCCCAATTGCTCCACAATCTGGTCGGTAATGCGATGAAATATGGGCGCGCCGGGACACCGGTGACGGTGGCGCTGAACGGCGACGACACCGGCGTCTGCCTGACCATCGCCGATCAGGGCGACGGCATCGCGGCACAGCATCTGCCCCGCCTGACGGAACGGTTTTACCGCGTCGACGATGCGCGCAGTCGCGCACTGGGCGGCACCGGCCTGGGCCTTGCCATCGTCAAACATATCGTCGAACGCCATCGTGCGCGGATGGATATTGCCAGCACGCCGGGCGAAGGCACGCGGGTCACGGTCACATTTCCGCCCGCCGTGTGACACCAAACAGGCAAAGATGTGACAGCAATTGTCACGAAACTGTCATCGCCAGCGCCGATTGCCGCGCCCAGAGGCGTTGGGCGCGCATGATTCGCCGACCCTCGCCTGTTTGCCCGTCGACAAAGGAACGACCATGATCAAGAAAATTGCATTGCTTTCGGTGGCCACGCTCGCGCTTGGTGCGTGCCAGGATCAAGCCGCAACGGGCGGCGCCGCGCGCGACACCATCCGCGCCGTCGGTTCCTCGACCGTTTATCCCTTTGCCACCATCGTCGGCGAAAAATTCGCGGCCGCATCGGGGATGAAAAAGCCCAACATCGAATCGACCGGCACCGGCGGCGGCTTTGAACGTTTTTGCGCGGGCGTGGGCACCGAAACCCCCGACATCGCCAACGCGTCGCGCCGTATCAAGAAAAAGGAATTTGACACCTGTGCCAAGAACGGTGTCACCGACATTATCGAAGTCCAGATCGGCACCGATGGCATCGCCTTTGGCGAAGCAAAGGCCGGCCCCGCGCTGACGCTGACCAGCGAAGATGTGTATAAGGCGCTCGCCGCCACCCCCTATGGCAAGCCCAACACCGCCAAGACCTGGAAAGACGTCAATCCGGCGCTGCCCGCCGTCGCCATTTCGGTGTTCGGTCCGCCGTCGACCAGCGGCACCTATGATGCGTTCAAGGAACTGATCATGGGCAAGGGCTGTGACGCCAATGCGGACATGAAGGCGCTGAAGGACAGCGACAAGGACAAGCATGAGGACATTTGCACAACGCTGCGCGGCGCACCTTTCTATGTCGAACAGGGCGAAAATGACAATCTGATCATCTCGAAACTCGACAAGAACCCGGCCAGCCTGGGCATTTTCGGCTTCAGCTATCTCGAAGCCAACAAGGACAAGATCAACGGCCTGCCGATCGCCGGCGTCGCCCCCAGCTATGCCAGCATCAACGACGGCAGCTATCCGGGCGCGCGGCCGCTGTTCATCTACATCAAGAAAAAGCATGTTGGCGTGGTTCCGGGTCTGATGGACTATGTCGCCGAATTTCTGAAGGGCGCGGCCGACGGCGGCTATCTGGCCGAAAAGGGCCTGATCGCGGCGCACAAGGACGTCGCCGACGCTGCCAATGCGGCGGCCAAGGGTCAGACGGTGCTTGACG
>JBEGPL010000138.1:0-4694 GCA_041181445.1 Pseudomonadota bacterium | reverse complement strand
ACGCCGTTCAGCGGCAGGTTCCCGGTAAACGGACTTTGCTCTGCGCCCAGGTTCGAGTTGTTGAAATCGCCCGCATCGACATAGGTATAGGTCAATTGTGACCCCAGCCCGCTCAGGATACTCGGCAGGAAGTCATAGGCCTGTTGATAGGAGACTTCGACGCCCTTCAACTGGCCGCCGTCACTGTTAACGGGCGTGTTGAACAGCACGTCCGTATTGATGCCCGCCGGGGTGTTGAACTGGCGGACGATCGCACCGCTATTGATGATGTTTTTCATGTCCTTGACAAAGCCGGACACCGACAACGAGCCAACGTCATCCCAGTACCATTCGAATGACAAGTCATAATTCCACGATTCCACCGGACGCAGGAAGCGATTCCCGGTTCCGATCCCGATCAGCGGGCCAGTGGCGAGCGTGCCCGCTGCGCGCAGATTGTTGGTGTTGTCAAACGCACCACCGCCGGACGCAAAGGCCGAGAGGTCGGGCCTCGATATCCCCTTGGAGACTGCTCCGCGGACCAGCATGCCGTTGCCGAAATCGAGCCGGGCATTGAAACTGGGCAACCAGTGCGAGAAACGGATGTTCAAGGGATCGGGAATGACTTCACCCGTGAACAGCTTGGCAAAGTCGGCCTGGCGTGCCGGCGAAAGGCCGCAATAGCCCGGAACCGGCGTAATATTATTTTGCAAAATGAAGGCGCAGGACCCCTGCACTTCGGCGAGCTGCACCACGCCGTCGCGATTTCCATTGTCATCAAAAATGTTTGGCGGCGGCAAACTGAATGATCCACCGCTCTGCACTTTGGTGCTGACATAGCGCATGCCAAAATTGCCGGTCAGCGAGATTTTGTCCGTGAAGTCGGCGCCAAAGTCGATACGCCCATAGGCGCCAAAGGTCGATTCACCGACGTCCGAGATTTCACCCGCAGTCCAAGGACCACCCGGCAGTGCCGTCGACCGCGCCGAAATCGGGAACCACGCATTCGGCGTCAGCGTGTAGGCCGTGATCGCATTCGCCTGTGTGCGCACCGCGCCGCTCAAATAGTCGGCCAGCACATTGTCGCCGCCAAAGAAATAAGCCGAGCCGTCGCCAAGCGGCACCGGTGCGTTACCGCGCTGGAAATTGTCGCCAAACGGGTTGCGGAGATTCGCCGAATTCGGGAAGTCGCGGACATAGGCGCCGCCGCAGCCAAAGGCCTGGAAGTCGCCGCAATTCCAATTGCCGCCACGCCCCGTCCACGGTGCGCCCAAATTACCCCAGTTGGAGAAATTGGCGCTCCGCGTGACGCGGTCGCGGTCGCCCCAGCGCGCGCCGAACCGCGCCTGCTTGAAGAAACCGTCGTCGCTGACGTCATATTCGCCGTCGACGCGCATGCTGGTCAGCTGGCCGTCATTCTTGACCTGATTATCAAGCAGGAACCAGTAAAAGGTCCGCGCCGGATCGTTGAAATAGCTCGTTGGCGAGGAAGATGATCCGGGCTGGAGAAATTCCACCAGCGGCGTCGAGCCCCGATTGTCGATGCGCAGGTCGGTATAGGTCTGCATGGCCGAAATGAAGCCATCTTCGGAACGGTCCGACTTGATATGCTGGACTTCAAGGTTGAAGCGCAAACGATCCGACGGGTTCAGCTTCAGATGTGCGGAAAAATCCTCGGTCTTTGCCGAATCTTCGCGTTGAAAACGCAGCAATTCGGTCGGGATGCCGCGCCCGCCGGTGAACGGCTGGAGCTGCGTCAGCGTGCCCGCGACCCATTGGTTGCCGTCAAACACCGGCGTCGTGCCCGGTGCCGTTATCGGGAACAGGCCATCGTCGTTGACGAGCGCCAGGATCGAATATTCATTCAGCGTCGCTTCGGTTTCCGCGCGCAAATATTCCAACGTGAGCTGAACGCTGCCATCGTTGCTTTCCCACTGACCGACCGCCGAAATCGCATTGCGATCACGCGTCAAATCGGTGGTGCGCACGCCCGCACCCTTGGGCACAAAGACCGCGCCGGCAGGCGGAAAATTGCTTGCATTGAAATTCTGTGATCCACCAAAGCCGCCCGATCCGACCGGACGGACGCGAATGCAAGGACCGTCGAGCGTGCGCGCACGATAGCAAGGGTCGGTAATCTGCGACGCGTCGGTCTTGGTTACCAATTCCGATTGGGCATAGGCCAGTTGCAGGCCAAAGGTGCCGATCCCGGTTTCAAAGGTGTTCGACGCCAGAATCGAAAAGCCGGGCGACCATTCTTTTGCCAGATCGCCATAATTGCCTTCGACGGTGCCCGCGATGTTCAGCCCGGGTTTGTCCAGCGGCTTGCGCGTGACAAGGTTGACCGTGCCCGAAATGCCGCCGTCGATCATGTCGGCGGTTGTGTTTTTGAACACTTCAACGCGGCCCAGAAGTTCGGGCGACACGTCGTTGAAAGAAAGTTCGCGCCCTCCGTTGGCGGAGAAAATGTCACGGCCGTTCAGCTCGGAACGCACATAGGGAAGACCGCGGATGATCACGCCGGACCCTTCGACCGAAAAACGGTCAGGGTCGTTGCGTTGTTCAAAGCGCGAAATGTTGACGCCGGGAACGCGTTGCAGCGCCTCGGCAACCGAACGGTCCGGCAGCGCGCCGATATCTTCGGCGGAGATCACGTCGACAAAGGTGTCCGAATTGCGCTTGATGCCCTGCGCATTTTCGAGCGATTTTTTATAACCGGTGATGATGATCTCATCCTCGGCGGGTGGCGCTTCGGCCGGTTCAGCGGTCGGCTCTGCGTCCTGCGCGAAAGCCGGCTGGGCGGCCAGCGCAGCCAAAACGAGGCTTGACGCCGATGTGAGTGCCGCCAAGCGCGACCCGCGCGCGACGCCGAGATTGGGAATACGAGCCAAGCCATCCTCCATGTTTTACACGGCGGTGATTGTGCTTCCCGCCTTGATTTTGTCATATATCGTCAATTGAGAGCGTTCACAAGACATAAAATGAACGTTCTCAATCTGCCGTATTGCGCTATGATGCCGCGTGCATCATGGATGCCGAGAGGTGCATATGGCGATCGAGCATATTATCATTGTCGGCGGGGGAACGGCGGGATGGATGGCCGCAGCGGCTCTGTCGCGCATCCGCGCGGGTCGGTCGGTTGCCATCACCCTGATCGAATCCGAAGACATTGGCACCGTCGGCGTCGGCGAAGCGACCATCCCGCCCTTTCTCGACTTCAACAAGTTGCTCGAAGTCGACGAACGCGAAATGCTTGCCGCGGTGCAGGGCAGTTTCAAACTGGGCATCCAGTTCGTCAACTGGGGCAAATTGGGCGACAGCTATATCCACCCGTTTGGCAATTATGGATATCAGATGGGTGGCATTTCGTTCCATCACGTCTGGCACAGATATCATCAGGCGGGCGACAAACGCCCGATCCAGCTGTTCAACATGGAAACCATGGCCGCGCATTTCGGTCGTTTTGCCCGCACTGAGGATTATCAGCGCGAAGACCTGCCGCCGGTCAATTATGCCTATCATATCGACGCGGGCCGCTATGCCCGCTTCCTGCGCGGCTACGCCGAAACGCGCGGCGTGGTGCGGCGCGAGGGCAAGGTCGCTGACGTGTCAATCGATGGCGAAAACGGCTTTGTCACCGCCGTCACGATGGATGACGGGACCGTGATTGCCGGCGATTTGTTCATCGACTGCTCGGGCTTTCGCGGTCTGTTGATCGAACAGGCGTTGAAAACCGGATATGACGACTGGTCCCATTTCCTGCCATGCGACCGCGCCGTCGCCCTGCCCTGTCTGCGCGAAGACGGCAGCGGCCCGCTGCCCTACACGCGCGCCACTGCACACAGCGCGGGGTGGCAATGGCAAGTTCCGTTGCAGCATCGCAACGGCAATGGCCATGTCTATTGCAGCAGCTTTATGGGCGATGACGAGGCGCACGACATATTGGTCAAAAACATCGTCGGCAAACCGGGGGCCAATCCCAATTTTCTGCGGTTCGTAACCGGACGTCGCAAGAAATTCTGGAACAAGAATGTCGTCGCGCTGGGCCTGTCGGCGGGGTTCATGGAGCCGCTGGAATCAACGTCGATCCACCTGATCAACACCGGTATCAACAAGCTGATCGCGTTGCTTTCGCTCGACGGGATTACCCAGGCACAGGAAGATGCGTTCAACCGGCTGACCGGCAGCGAATATGAACGCATCCGCGACTTTCTGATCCTGCACTATAATGCGACCAGCCGCGACGACAGCGCGTTCTGGAACTATTGCCGCACCATGGCCGTCCCCGGCAGCCTGACCGAAAAAGTCGAACTGTTCCGCTTGAACGGTCAGATCTTCCGCGAAAATGACGAACTTTTCACCGAAACCAGCTGGGCCGCCGTGATGATGGGCCAGGGAATTGTCATGGGCGGGCACAATGCGATGGCCGACGGGCTGGCCGAACCGGCGACCGGCAAGGAGCTCGACGGCATCGAACAGTCGATCCGCTATGTCGTCCAGCATATGCCCGCACATGGCGACTATCTGAAGAAATACTGCCCCGCGCCGATGTGACGGACAGCGCGGGGATGACGCCTGGGCGGACCTATTGCGATAGGGAAGTGGCGGAGAGGGTGGGATTCGAACCCACGTTACGGTTGCCCGTAAACCGCATTTCGAGTGCGGCGCATTCGACCACTCTGCCACCTCTCCGCAAAAAGAGGACCCGGGGCTGC